>NZ_JBNFOL010000006.1:0-184077 GCF_057364765.1 Brevibacterium sp. LAARM3_SD1
CGGGCCGACCACCTCGCGCGAGGTTGCTGGGCCGCCGTCAGGTAGCAATTGGGGTGGGTTAGGTGTCGGAGAGGCCGGGTAAGCGTGAAGCGGCGAAGCGGATGTGCTCTTCGGTGAGAGCCGCGGCATCTTCGGCGCGACCAGCAGTGATGGCGTCCATGATCCCGTGGTGTTGGGCTTGCAGCTTCGCCATCAGCGCCTGCTGGTCGTCGACGCGGCTGAATGAGGAGAAGATCGACTTCCGCAGAGAAGTGCGGATGGCCCCGGTGAGGTCGGAGAACAGCTGATTGCCCGCCGCCTGGGCGATGGCGACGTGGAAAGCGGTGTCCGCGTCGTTGAAGGTCTCCAGGCTGATCCCGGGAGTGTCCATCATCGCCAGCTGTGCATTCACCTCTGCCAGTGCGTCCTTATCGGCTCGGGTCGCCGCGAGGACCGCGCTCGAGCGTTCGAGCTGGATGCGCGTCTCAGTCACGTCGTCGATGCTGAAGTTCGTGAGCGCGACGTGGAGGCGGAGGAACCGGGTGAGCGCTGCCGAGGGCATGGCGGCGATGAACGTGCCGGCACCGCGGCCGGACCCGCCCGAGGACCGGACGACGCCGAGGCTGTCGAGCACGCGCAGCGCCTCGCGCACACTGGCGCGACTGACGCCGAGCTTCGTCGCCAGGTCGCGTTCGGCAGGGAGAGGGTCTCCGACGCCCAGCGAGCCGGTCATGATCTGCTCTTCGACGGCATCGATGACGAGCTCATAGGTGCTCGCCCGGTTCACGGGTTTCCATTCGGGACCGTCGGCCGCCTCGGCGCTGACTGTCTGTTCCGGGCGGACCTCGTTCGTGTCATCATTCATGGTCGTCTCCACCGCGCCATCATGTCATGCCTCTCGTTGCTCGTCGTCCTGCTCGTGGGGATGCGACCGGAACCGCCGCCGGAAGAAGACAGTTGACGCAGATCACACCCTCGTCCTATGCTCAGATTAATGGTCTGACCTCATAAAGGCCATACTGAAAATTCTGATCGTTCGAGTTCGGAGCGCGTTCACAGGGGAACGGACCCGATGTGGGCAGGCCCGGCCGATTTGGAGAAGCCATGTACACACCTGAAATCGCACCGGTGGCCGACAGCCTGCTGTGGTCGTCCCTGTTGGCGATCCTGCCGCTGCTGACGATCTTCGTCACCCTCGGCGCACTCAAATGGAAGGCCCATTGGGCCGGATTGACCGCCGTCGGCGTCGCTCTCATCGTCGCGATCGCCGCCTACGGAATGCCGGTCGGACTCGCCGCGCTCTCGGCGACACAGGGGTTCGCCTTCGGACTGTTCCCGATCATGTGGATCGTCATCACCGCGATCTGGCTCTACGAACTCACCGTGCGCTCGGGCCACTTCGAGGACTTGCGGCTGGTCATCAACGTCATCTCCGATGACCCGCGCATCCAGGCCATCATCGTCGCCTTCTGCTTCGGCGGCCTCCTCGAAGCGCTCGCCGGATTCGGTGCCCCGGTGGCGATCACCGGTGTCATGCTCGTCGCCGTCGGCTTCACCGCTATGCGAGCGGCCGTCGTCGTCCTCGTTGCCAACACCGCGCCCGTGGCCTTCGGCGCCATCGCCATCCCGATCATCACCGCCGGCACTCTGACGGGAATCGACTACCAGGACATCGGCGCCATGGTCGGTCACCAGACCCCGTTCCTCGCCGCAGTCGTGCCGCTCTTCCTCGTCCTGCTCGTCGACGGGCGTCGCGGGCTGAAGCAGATCTGGCCGCTTGCCCTCGTCGTGGGCATCGCCTTCGGCCTCGCCCAGTACGTCTCCGCCACGTTCCTCTCCGTCGAACTCACCGACATCATCGCCTCCCTCGTCGGCCTCGCAGTCGTCGTCATCATGCTGCGCTTCTGGAAGCCGAAGGGCGGTCAGGACGCACTCGACCGCATGGCCGATGAGCGCGAACACGAAGGCGCCGATGCTCCTGATGCCGGCGGTGCCTCTGCTGCCGTTGCCACCGATGTGAAGAAGGAGACCGCGCCGCTGACCGGGTCCCGAGTCTTCCTCGCGCTCTTTCCCTATCTGCTCGTCATCGTCATCTTCTCCGTGGCCAAACTCGTGCCGGTAATCAACAACTGGCTGGCCTCGACCGATGTGAAGATCCCCTGGCCCGGACTGGATGGGAACATCCTCAACGCCGCCGGCGAAGTCTCGACGAGCACGGTCTACAACTTCCAATGGCTGTCTTCCCCTGGCACCCTGCTGCTCATTTCCGGCATCATCGTCGCGATCGTGTACAAGATGTCGGCGAAGGACGCCGTCGATGTGTTCATCGTCAACGTCGTGAAGATGAAGTTCTCGATCCTCACCGTCGGCTCCGTTCTCGCGCTGGCCTATGTCATGAACCTCTCGGGCCAGACGATCACCATCGGAACCTGGATCGCCGGCACCGGAGCCTTCTTCGCCTTCCTCTCGCCGATCCTCGGCTGGCTGGGCACTGCTGTGACCGGTTCGGACACCTCGGCGAACGCACTGTTCGCGACCCTGCAGCAGACCGCCGCACACGAGGCCGGGCTCAACCCGCTGCTGCTCGTCGGCGCCAACAGCTCCGGCGGCGTCCTCGGCAAGATGGTCAGCCCGCAGAACCTCACCATCGCGGCCACCGCCGTCGGTCTGCTCGGCAAGGAGGCCTCGATCCTCCGCCGCGTCATCGGCTGGTCCCTGGGCATGCTCGTCGCCATGTGTCTGCTCGTCGGACTCCAGTCGACGGTGCTGTCCTGGATGGTCCCCGGCTCCTGAATCCGCGCGGCGCCGTCTTGCCGATCGGACCACCCGCACCAGCCACCACCCACTTCTCAACCACCGCCTAATCAAAGGAGCGAAAAACATGGTCAAGAGGCAGATTCCTCAGCCGGCCGAGATCTTCGAGCTGATGAAGTTCAAGAAGTTCGAACTCGACCCGAAGAAGCGTCGCTTGGAGAATGCGCTGACGATCGAGGACCTGCGCAAGATCGCGAAGCGCCGGACCCCGGCCGCGGCGTTCGACTACACGGATGGGGCCGCCGAGGGTGAGATCTCGATGGAGCGCTCGGTCCAGTCCTTCCGCGATATCGAGTTCCACCCCTCGATCCTCAAGGACGTCACGAACGTCGACACCTCGACCCAGATCATGGGCGGCAGCTCGGCCATGCCCTTCGGCATCGCGCCGACCGGCTTCACCCGACTCATGCAGACCGAGGGTGAGACCGCCGGCGCCGGAGCCGCGGGGGCTGCGGGCATCCCGTTCACGCTCTCGACGCTGGGCACGACGTCGATCGAGGACGTCAAGAAGACCAACCCGCACGGGCGCAATTGGTTCCAGCTCTATGTGATGAAGCAGCGCGACATCTCCTACGGCCTCGTCGAGCGGGCGAAGAACGCCGAGTTCGACACTCTCTTCTTCACCGTCGACGCTCCCGTCGCCGGTGCCCGACTGCGCGATACGCGCAACGGCTTCTCCATTCCGCCGCAGCTGACCCCGCAGACGATCCTCAACGCCATCCCTCGTCCCTGGTGGTGGTGGGACTTCCTGACCACCCCGAAGCTCGAGTTCGCGTCCCTGTCGGAGACCGGCGGCACCGTCGGCGAGCTCCTCGATTCGGCGATGGACCCCTCCATCAACTTCGATGACCTCGCCGAGATCCGCGCCATGTGGCCCGGCAAATTCTCCGTCAAGGGCGTGCAGACGCTCGAGGATGCGAAAAAGCTCGCCGACCTCGGCGTCGATTCGATCGTCCTGTCCAACCACGGCGGGCGCCAGCTCGATCGCGCGCCCGTGCCCTTCGAACTCCTCCCCGAGGTGGCTCGCGAGATCGGCAAGGACGTGGAGATCATCATCGACACCGGAATCCGCAACGGCGCCGACATCGTCGCGTCGTTGGCGCTGGGCGCGGACTTCACGCTCATCGGCCGTGCCTACCTCTTCGGCCTCATGGCCGGCGGTCGAGCAGGAGTGGACCGGACGATCGAGATCCTCGGCGAGCAGGTCGAGCGCACCATGCGCCTGCTCCAGGTCGCCGATGTCTCCGAGCTCAACCCGTCCCATGTGACCCAGCTGCGTCAATTCAACCGCGACGAGCGCGCGGAGATCATCAGCTCCCGCCCGGCCAAGGGCTGATTCGCCGAGGCGGCCCCGCGGAGGTCGATCCGACCACCGAGGCGGCCCCGCCGGGGTCGCCCAGATGGCTCCATAGGCAGAGAACGGACGGCCGGCAGCGAGAAGTATCGTCGTTGCCGGCCGTCCGTTTCGGGTTCAGGTGATCACTTGCCGAATTCGTCCTCGATGCGGTCGAGGACGTTCGTGGCGGAGTAGTAATCGAGGCGGAATGAGTCGAGGCCCATCGGGTAGACGGCATCGTTCTTCACCGCCGGTGTGCTCTCGACCAGCGAGTTCTTCGCGTACGACGCGGCGGTCTTCTCGTTCGCGTTGAACAGGAACACGGATTCGCCGGTGACGGCCTTCGACAGGTTCTCACCGGTGACTTCGACGATATCGGCACGTTTTGCCCATTTCGCCTTGGCCGGCCGTGCCTTCGGGGACCTCGGCGAGTTCGAAGCCGACCTCTTGGAGGAGCTTGCCTTGAGCGGATTCCGGGGTCCAGATGTTCGCGCTGGCCCCGGATCCTCCGCCCTTGGCCTTCTCGTTGAAGATCATGCCGGTGACCGGCTGCTTCGGGGCGTCGATGGCGGACTTGACCTCCTCGGCGCGGGAACCGAACTCGTCGTTGGCCTTCTTCGCCTCATCCTCGTGGCCGGTGATCTCACCGAGCTTGGTGGTGACCTCCTGCCAGTCCTTGTCGCCGTAGTCGATGACGACGGTCGGAGCGATGTCGCTGAGCTGATCGTAGATGGCGTTCGCCGAGTCCTGGCCGGTCTTCGAGACCACGATGAGGTCAGGTTCCTCGGCGAGTACGGCCTCGACATCGGGGTCGCCCTGGTAGAGGGCCTTGACGTCCTTCTCCATCGCGACGTCGCTCCACTGCGTGAAGAAGCCTTGCGCGTCGGCAACGGGGGAATTTGGCATGGTGGCACCGGAGGCGGTGACAGGTGCGTCGACGGCGAGGAGGCTGCCGGTGAGGGTCACCGAGGTGGAGACGACCGATTCGGGAGCTTCGTCGATGATCACTTCGTGGCCGGCGTCGTCCGTGATCGTCAGGGGCCATTGACCGTCGGCAGCGGCGTCGCCATTGCCGGGGTCGGAGGAGCCGGACCCGCTGCAGGCGCTGAGGCTGAGAGCGGTGATGAGGGTGACTGCGGCAGATACGCGTGTGCTGCCGGGTTTGACGCGGGACATAGGGGCCTTTCGAGAATGATCGCTTGCGAAGATGAGCCTAACCTAAGTAGACCCGGGAAACTGCATTCGTGGTGAGATTCTGCCGATGGCGCGGTGTGTCGAGCGGGAGTGAACACTTAGGGTAGGCTCATCTTCGTGAAATCGACTCTGAAGAATCGGGCGGTCGCTGTGGCTGCCTCAGCTCTGACCATTGCCCTGCTCGCTGTCGGCTGTGCCGCAGAGGACGACAAAGGTACCGACGGGGACGCCGGCAACAAAGATGTTGCGACAGGAGGCGAGGCCTTCGGCACTGCTGATGAGGAGACTGCGAAGCTCGGCAGCGATGCCGAGGCTGGGGTCTTCCCGCGGACGGTCAAGCATGCCAATGGCACGACGGAGATCGAAAAGAAACCCGAGCGCGTCTCGTTCTCGACACGGGAGAGCTCGACGACGTCCTGTCGCTTGGCATCACCCCCGTCGGCATGGTGACGACCGAAGGTGCCAGCCCGGTGCCGAGCTACCTCGAAGACCAGGTCAAGGGAGTCGAGACGGTCGGTACGATTCAGGAGCTTGATCTCGAGAAGATCGCCTCACTCGAACCTGACCTCATCCTCGGCAGCCAGCTGCGCGCCGACAAACTCTATGACGAACTCGACTCCATTGCTCCGACGGTGTTCTCGATCCGTCCCGGGTTCCCGTGGAAGGAGAACTTCCGCCTCGTGGGTGAGGCGATGGGCATGGAAGACGAGACGACGAAGGAGCTTGAGGAATACGCTCGCGAGGCTGGAGAGCTCAAGGACTCCGTCGACGGCGACCCGACGATCTCGCTCGTGCGCTTCATGCCTGACCGCCTCCGCCTGTACGCGAATCAGTCGCTCATCGGAGTCATCCTCCACGATGCCGGGTTCAAGCGCCCGAAGAATCAGGACGTCGACGAGCTCGCCGTCGAGATCTCTCCGGAGAACCTCGACCAGGCGGCCGGCGACTATGTCTTCTACACCAGCTATGGCGATCCGGAGGCGACCGGGGAGAAGAAGGCACTCGAGTCGAGCCAATGGAAGGGTCTCGACGCGGTCAAGGACAGCAAGGCCATCCGCGTCAATGACGATGTCTGGTTCCTTGGACTCGGCCCGACCGGGGCCGGTCAGATCCTCGATGATCTGGAGGGCCACCTCGGCGAGTGAATCTCCGAGAGATTTCGCAGTGACGGCGAAGAAATCGCCTCTATGCTGACACTCATCATCTGACTCGGAGAGGTCACCATGGGATCAGCAGCCGCTGCGAGAGGCGACGACGGGTTCGTTAAGGAACTCGAGCGGAATTTCAATGGGCGCGAAAGCGGCCCATCGGGCAGTGCTGCGGTCACTCCTCTCGTTGTCATCGCCGGGGTTCCCGGGGCAGGCAAGACCGAAGCGCTCAGAGTATTACGGGGCCGATCGCCTCGGGCGCGGTCGGCGGATCCGGAGGGCGTGCGACGTCAGCTGCGTCAGTGGATGCCGTGGTTGCCGTACGCGCTTGTTCGACCGATTCTCCACACGATCGCCCATCTCCGCGTGCTTGCGCTCATGCTCAACAGGGGCGGCGGACCGCTGGTCATCCATGATCCGGGCACCCGCCGATGGAGTCGCCGACTCATTGTGAGCCTTGCAGGAATTCTCGGATATCGACCGATGATCGTCTTCATTGATACGGATCGAGATTCCGCGCTTCGCGGTCAGGCGCAGCGGAAGAGGCTTGTCAGGCGACGCGCCTTCGATCGACATTGGAGGCGCTGGAGCGAACTGCGCGAGCGCATCCTTCGTGGTGACAGCCTCGGTGACGGTGAGCCCTGGGGCCGTGTCGTGCTGTCACATCGGGGCGCTGTTGTCGGTGAAGTTCTCGGCCTGCTCGATACCGCAGCGGCTGTAGGATCCCATTGCACTTGTCAGGGTCGCACAAGGCTGACCTGGGACATGACAAGTTGGTGAGATTGCTCCCATCTCACCAACTTGTCGTAATCCTTCAGGGAGAATTTCGTCTGCGGACCCAGAGGTACGGTCATCAACCCCACTTTAGTTGGGTGGTTCCCGACCATCAGCGGGGCCGCAGACCAGGCGCTGGCTTCTAATCTGCGGGAATGATTCACACCATTCCTGCATCGACCGCTGCCGATTCCGCCCGTATCCTTGAACTCTCCGATCTGACCTCCCAACTGAGTATCATTGCTCTCGGCGTCCTTTGCGGAGTACTCGTCATTCTGGCCGTGGTACGCCGCAGGCCCGGAGACTTGGCCGCGCTTGCTGCGGCCGGCGCGGGTTCTGTGTTCGCCTATCTGCTCAGCGAAGTCCTCAAGACACTCGTCCGACAACCGCGCCCTTGCCACCTCGATATGCCCAGTCCGGAATGTCCTCCCCTCGATGACTGGTCTTTTCCCTCTAACCACGCCGTGATCGCGTTCGGTCTCGCCCTGGCTGTGATCGTCGGATCTCGCCGACTCTGGATCGTAGCTGTGCCTCTGGCCCTCATCACAGCGACAGGGAGGGTGCTCTCGCATGAACACTTCGTCCACGACGTCGTGGTCGGCGGACTCATAGGCATCATTGTCGTAGCCTTGACCGTGCTGCTGCTCCGACGAGCCCTCACCCCGGTGGCCGACCGCACCGTCTCTGTGGTCCACCACGAACCCCGTGCGACTCGGTGAGCTCCTGCGACAATGGAGGTATGAGACGCCTGCGGATCGAACCCAACTTCGTCCTCGAAGCGGTTTGCGCGTTCGTAGTCGCAGCCTCGGCAAGCCTCCTGTGGGCCTCTTCCGGGTGGGCGTTCCTCACCGTGGTCATTGCCATCGCGCTAGGAACAGTGCTCTCGCGCAGCAATTCGGTGCTCATCGGAGGTTCGATCGTCACGGCCGGAAGTCTGCTGTTCACTATCGTCCTCGATCTGCCGAGCAACGACCTGCTCAATTGGACAGTTCTGGTCATTGTCACCGGACTGCTGCCCTACGCCCTCACTCGGGGCTGGATGATTCGCGGTCTTGCGATGAAATCAGCCGAATCCGCTGTGCAGGCTCGCTCCGTTGCCCGCCGCAACGCCGTCGAATCGGCTTACAGCGAGGAGAAGAGACGGATCGCCGAGGAGTTGCACGATGAGCTCGGTCATCAGCTCAGTCTCACCTCGGTGCAGATCAATGCGTTGTCTCTCGATGATTCCCTCACCGAGAAGCAGCGGAAGGCCCTTGCCGACATGAATCGACGACTGCGCGAGAGCGTGTCTACCTTAGCTCACACGGTGGAGATCCTACGGGACGGAGCCCCGGCACCGACCAGCCCGGTGTCGACATCTCTGAACTCCGCCGGCGATGACCTCCCCGAGCCGTCGGACACTTCGGGCAAAGGTACGGAGAAACAAACAGCGGCTGAGCTACTCGCCGAAGCGGAATCAGCCGGGACTCGTGTCACGATCTCCGTTGTTGATCGCGAACGGCTCGATGAGTTCCCTGCAGACTCGCTGGTCGGCAAGGTTCTCAGAGAGGGGCTCACGAACGCTCTCAAACACGCTCCTGGTCGGGTCGTCGGCATCAATCTCGGCTTCGACTCCGCACAGTTGCTGATGTCGATGGACAACGACATGCCCACAGACTCCACCCACCGGACTCTCGGTGCCGGAACCGGTATCTCCTCGCTGAAATCTGCCGTCGAGGCTCAGGGTGGAGACCTGGATCAAATCATCGACAACGATCAGCATGAACTGAGACTCTCACTGCCATTAACCGCGCCGGCGCGTGATCTCGCAGGCTCGGTGAGGTCGTCAATGCCGTCTCAAACAGGCTTCTCGGAGACTGAGGGAACATCGGTGGTCTCGAGTGAACTACCTCCGTGGGGCTCGACGGCCCTTGGACTGGACGATGATCCATCGGTCGAACTGGGCGCCGCACGCATGCGTGGGAACAGACGGTTGGCCCTAGCAGCGGCTCTGCCTATGGCTGCCCTCTGCCTGGTCATCGGCGCAGTTGTGGTCAACAATTGGTGGCATGCTGAACGATCACTCCTCTCGGCAGACGTTCTCAAGTCGCTGTCGATCGGCATGTCCACTGCGCAGACCCAAAGACAACTCCCGGACGAGGAGTACACACTGATCAGCAACGAGGAACGACAGCGGGCCAGTGAAGGTGCTCCGCCCGGATCGACATGTCAGTTCTATGCTCTCACCGCTGACCAGCTCTCGGATCGCTCAGGAGATCTCGCCCGACTCTGCTTCTCCTCCGGAGAACTGGTGTCCATCGATACCATCGTGACGGGAGTCCAACAATGACATCGGTCAGGGCCGTGCTCGTCGACGATGAACCCCTGGTCAGGTCCGGGATTCGAACCATCGTGGAGACGACCGGATCTGCTCGCGTGGTGGGCGAGGCCGGTGACGGCAAGCAGGCACTGTCCGTCGTTCGCGAGGTGGTTCCCGATGTCGTCCTCCTTGACATCAGAATGCCAGTGATGGATGGCATCACTGCAGCAAGAAAGATTGCTGAAGCCTATCCTCAGATCGGAATCATCATGCTCACCACCTTCGGCGAGTCCGACTACGTCACTGCGGCCTTGTCCATTGGAGTGAGCGGATTCGTGCTCAAAGCAGGAGAACCGGCCGAACTCACCCACGCCATCCACGCATCGGCCTCTGGCGGAGCCTACTTCTCCCCGCAGGTAGCGGCCCAACTTGCTCAGCGTGCCGGGTCGACCTCGAGAGTCGATGACGATGCGCAGCGTCGGGTGCGCCGCCTCAGCGATCGTGAGACTGAGATCCTTCTCCAGCTCGCCGAAGGAGCCTCCAATGCCGAGATTGCCGACGCACTCTTCCTCAGTGTCGGCACTGTCAAGTGGTACGTGACCCAGATGCTGAGAAGTCTTGGAGCACGTAATCGGGTCGAAGCGGCGCTCCTGGCATACCGCTCGGGACTCGTAGCCTGATCGACATCGTAGTCGGAGGACCGGTGGTTCGTGTGAGCCGCCTAGACACATCAGTTCAGTGTCCACTCCGGCTGTAGCATCATGCTCCGGCTGACTATTTCAGCCAGGTGGTCTCGAAGCGTGGGCTGGAGTGGATGTGGACGGCTTCGTACCCGCCTTCGTGGGTCACGAACTTGTGCGGGGTCTCGGCCGGAACGACGAGGATCTGACCGGCATGGGCATTGATGCTGTCATCGCCCACTGTGAACGTCGCGCCGCCTCGGCGGATTACGAAAGTCTCCGCGTATGGGTGGAGGTGGAGCCGTGGGCCCTGGCCAGCCTCGGTGGTGGATTCGAAAATGAGGGAGATTCCGGGGTTCCCGGGAATCTTGCCGTAGTTCTCGGTCCAGTCCTCGCCGTCTCCGCGCCCATCGCTGCGATCAAGTATGTGGAATTCCATGGCTGCTCCTCTGTGTGTAGGTGATCGTGGTGTGGATTGCGCTGTAGATGACCGTCGCCTATGGCGTGGCTTGACGACGCCGAGGATAATCGCGATCAGCTGTGCGAGAACTTCCCATAGGCTGTCGAGGATGAGCGATGTGTGCTCGGATCGCCGGGTTGGAGAGCGGGTCGGATGGCTGTGGCGCTGACGGTGATGACCGAGAGGAAGGGCGCGAGCTTGACGATCATTCACGAATGCCTGAGGGCGCCCCACAGGGTGGTCGGACCGACGACGAGGAAACGCCGAATCCCCGAGCGGAGCAACGCTGAGAGCAATGTGCGCGGTCACGAGTGTGAAATGGATCCGATGCGGAATTCCGCGGCCCCGAGATGAGGAACACCTATCTGCCCGGTACGGGTGAGCCGGGTGCGCCCGCGATGAAGCTGTGTTGGATTCCTGCGATCCGCCAATTATCGTCGATGCGCACCAGATGGAACGTGGTTCGTGTGGTGGGCAGCGGATTGCCCCGGGCGGAGCCCCGTGTGTTCACACGGGCAACAGCGATTGCTGAGTCGGAATACTCGCGGATGCTGACTTCGTCGAGCGAGAGCTCTTGGTAGTCGAGCTGACTGTCTGTGAGGCGCTGTACCCAGGCGTCCTTCGGCAGTTGGAAGCCGACTGGCCCGATGCCGAGGAAGTCGTCGGTCAGGAGGCTGTTCGTCGTCGCGGCGTCACAGAGGCGTTCCGCGTCTGCCCATGTAGCGAGTGTGTCGTTGACCGTATTCATGACTTCTCCTTCGGTGTGTTCTTGCGTTGCCGACTGCGCGGGATGAGGAAGCCCGCGGCCACGATCCAGGCGAGGGCGGTGAATCGCCCGATCGGTACGAGGGTCTGGAAGGGTTCGAGGGCCATGGTGAGGATGCTCAGCTCACATATTGCGGCGATCACCAGGCCGGCCCATGCGAGAGGGCGGGGCAACAGGCGCAGGATCAGGCCCGGGACGGCGATCCCGGCGACGAGGAGGCCAAGGCCGAGCAGGTGAGCGAAGCCACCCGCCCCGAAGGCGAGGAAGCCCAGCGCACGGGTCAGTTCGTGGTGTGCGGCGACGGCATCTTGGCCGGCAGTCCAGGTCAGCAGGGCAGAGATTGCCAAGAGCACCGAGGCGCTGACGCCGCCGAAGAATGCGATCGACGGGCCCGGTACACGTACTCCGAGTCGCTGCAGACGTGCGTACATGGTTGCGGCATAGATTCCCAGGGGAACAGACGACCCCAACTGCAACAGAGCTGACAGTCGGGCTGCTGTTCCGTGCTGGGCGAAGAAGTCCGTTGAGTCGTCCGCGAAGGGTGAGGCGATGGTCGACCCGTGACCGAGTATCGCCATCAGGACAAGGCTTGCGAGGAAGAGGCCAAGACAGACAGTGCCAATGATTCCTGGGTGAGGCCCCTCTGGTCGGCGTCGCGATGACTTCGGACGATCTGTGAGTTGCTTCGTAGATTGGTTCATGTCGTTGATCATACACGTTGTGAATGATTTATCAAGAGGTCTATTATGGACACATGACATCAGCGCCGCAGCCACATCATCGAATCGCCTTCCTCCTGTCTCAGCTCGGCTCCGACGCCGCGAGCAGTTTCGAGCGCGAATTGCAGGCCTTAAATGTCACTGCCTCCGATGCGGGCCTGCTCCGCCTGATCGGCCGTAATCCTGGGGTCAGTCAGCGTGCTCTCAGCCGGCAGATCGGGGTGGGGCCGAGTCGGATCGTTGCAGTGCTGGATCGGCTTGAAGGTCGTGGTCTCATCGAGCGGCGCCGAAGTCGCACCGATCGACGAATCCACGAGGTCGTTCTGACCGAGGAGGGCGAGCAGGTTCTGGATAGCATCCGTCCGCTCGCTGATGCACACGAGAGCGCCTTTACGGAATGCCTTGACATTGAAGAAGTCGAACTTCTGCAGAACCTACTTGCGCGGATCGCCAACTTTCGAGGCCTCTCGATCGACGTGCATGCGGGCACGTCGGCGAACTGACGGAGATTCCTGTCGATCTGATCTGCGGAATCGGTGTGATCGCTTGCAGAGCATTGCGCCGCCCGGGCTGTGCTGTACGATTGTACTGTACATACGTATAGGAATAGAGAGGACGCGGAGTGATGAGTAAGAGTGTTACGGCACTCCTCGTCGGTGCGATCATGGTCGTCGGCGGGCTTGTGTTGTATTTCGTTTTCCACGACGTCGAGACCCCGGTCATTGGCCTGCGGCAGGCTGGCTTCGTGATTGCGGTGCTGGGGGTTGTGGAGTTGGCTGCGACTGTGTGGTCGATGATTGCGTCGAGGCGCTGATGTCGTCTACTCGCATTGTCGATGGAGTTATCAGTGTTCTTGCCGACCATGGCGCAGGCGCACTGAGTGTCCGCAGCGTAGCCGCCGCAGCCGGAGTATCGCCGGCGCAGGTGCAGTACTACTACAGGACGAAGGCTGAACTGATCCGGGCGGGTTTCGACCACGCCGGCGAGCAGTTCGTCGCAGACATCACAGCTGCCAACCCCATGACATTGCGCGATGTCGTCGATCACTGGCTGCCATTGGACGATCGGCGAGAGCGACGTGCTCGAGTCTGGCTCGCGTACGCCGCTCTGTCGGCCGTCGATGCTGAATTGGCGGCCGAATCGGCGAGACTCGACGAGGAACTTCGCCGCTGGTTCGCGGAGACTGGCCTTTCGGCGCAGGCGGCATCGCAGCTGTTCGCGCTGATCGACGGTGTGACTGTTCAGTGCCTGATGTTACCGATGTCAGAACGCCGAGCATTGATCGACGGCGTGATCAGCCCATTCATTGCGGGGATCGGAGCGGACGTCGCAACTGGAGAGCGCGTTCGAACTGTCGAGGAGTCGCCCCGAAAGTGAGCAGGTTGACGGGCTCCGGGTCTTTTGAGCAGGTGACTCCAATTGAGCCACTGCGGGATCGAGTGGGCGCACGCTGGTCGCGCATTAGTGGCCAAGACGCCACGGGCCACTGTGGGCCATTCAGATCAGAGCCCCTCCGGCCCTCGTCCTTCCGTCTGATTGCCGGATGCGTGCAACCTTGGTGGTCGGCTGCTAAGTCGATTCGGAGGACGGTCTTCTTCAACACAACTCCGTCGTTCGGATGTCATAAAGCCGGAGTCAACTCTGTACGGTCCCTTTTCACTCTCGCCGCCTATTTCAGTGTGGATGCCATTCTCGCCCCAACCGGTGCTGACGAACTGGAGCGTTCCGCAGCGGTGTCGTCACCGGACCACATTTCTTATCGCCATCCTGCCGTTTCGCAGATCTGCCGTGTCCATGCGAATACTGCCGCGACTTTTGGTCGACTGACGAATTCGGCTGGTTTCACATCGACTGCGGTCAATCGACCATCTGATCCAGTCAGCAGGAGATCAGGGACGTGCCGACGAACCGCTTCACCGTCGCGGCCGCTCATTGGTTGGCCGATGATCCAGGCAGCCCGGGAATCGAAGTCAGCCACCCGCAGTCGGTCAAGTTCCAACCGGCTCTCGTACGGTACGTGGCCGCCCGTGGTCGCAGGCCAGAACGGGCCTGGGTAGTGACGCTGACGTGCATGGGATCTGGGCGATCGGACCGGTAGACCTTTCGAAAGCCGGGTCTTATCTACAGTTCCCACAGTTGTCGTGACCGAGGTGCCCTCCTCGGTGAGATAGATCAGTTCCGGCTATAACAACGTCTTCGTTGTCATGCCTCCAGCTTCCTCGCTCCGATATGAAATTGAGAACTCCGGCACGCTGCCGACACGAAATTGAGATTCCGACACGAAAACCTAGAACCTACACGGCCGTCTGAAAAGAATTTCTCTCCCGCCGGAATAAAACCATCCTCAGCAAAGTTGAGTCTGGTGTACGCAACTTTGATGAGGCCGACTTGACGGTCGAAACCTCGAAGAGAATACTTGAGTCCGGTTGGCTCAATGTGTGCGGTCGAGTGGTTCTGACTCAAGAACCGGAGCCGCCCGATCGCACACATTCGAGTCGCAGGAACTCACGATCTGTAAGGAGAGAAAACTATGGCACGTGCAGTCGGAATCGACCTCGGAACCACGAACTCCGTCGTCACCGTCCTCGAGGGCGGCGACCCGAAGGTCATCGCAAATGCGGAAGGCGGTCGCACAACCCCGTCCGTCGTCGCAGTCAACAAGAATGGCGACTCCCTCGTCGGTGAGATCGCCAAGCGCCAGGCCGTCACGAACATCAAGAACACAGTCGCATCGGTCAAGCGCCACATGGGCACCGATTGGTCCACCGAGATCGGCGGCAAGAAGATGACGGCCCCCGAGGTTTCGGCCCGCATCCTCCAGAAGCTCAAGCACGACGCCGAGGAATACCTGCAGGAGAAGGTCACCGACGCGGTGATCACCGTTCCCGCATACTTCAACGATGCTGAGCGCCAGGCCACCAAGGACGCCGGTGAGATCGCCGGCCTCAACGTCTCGCGCATCATCAACGAGCCCACCGCTGCCGCTCTGGCCTACGGCCTCGAGCGCGGCAAGGAAGACGAACTCATCCTCGTCTTCGACCTCGGTGGCGGTACCTTCGACGTCTCCCTGCTGGAAGTCGGCAAGGACGAAGACGACTTCTCCACCATTCAGGTCCGTGCGACCTCCGGTGACAACCGCCTCGGCGGTGACGACTGGGATCAGCGCATCGTCGACTGGCTGGTCGAGCAGGTCAAGAACAACTACGGCGTGGACCTGACCAAGGATGCCACCGCTCTGCAGCGCCTCAAGGAAGCCGCTGAGCAGGCCAAGAAGGAACTGTCCTCGGCCACCAGCACGAACATCTCGCTGCAGTACCTGTCGATGAGCGAGAACGGACCCATCCACCTGGATGAGACTCTCACCCGTGCGAAGTTCGAGGACCTGACCAAGGACCTCCTCGAGCGCACCAAGGCTCCGTTCCACGCAGTCATGAAGGACGCCGGCGTCTCCGTCAGCGACATCGACCACGTCGTCCTCGTCGGCGGTTCGACCCGTATGCCCGGCGTCTCCGCCGTCGTCACCGAACTCACCGGAGGCAAGGAGCCCAACAAGGGCGTCAACCCCGATGAGGTCGTCGCCATCGGCGCCGCCGTCCAGGCCGGTGTCCTCGTGGGTGAGCGCAAGGACGTCCTGCTCATCGACGTCACCCCGCTCTCGCTCGGACTCGAGACCAAGGGCGGCGTGATGACCAAGCTCATCGAGCGCAACACCCCGATCCCGACCAAGCGTTCGGAGACTTTCACCACCGCTGAGGACAACCAGCCCTCCGTGTCGATCCAGGTCTTCCAGGGTGAGCGTGAGTTCACTCGCGACAACAAGAACCTCGGCACCTTCGAGCTGACCGGCATCGCTCCGGCTCCGCGCGGTGTGCCGCAGATCGAGGTCGCCTTCGACATCGACGCCAACGGCATCGTCCACGTGTCGGCCACCGACAAGGGCACCGGCACCGAGCAGTCGATGACGATCACCGGCGGTTCCGCACTGCCGAAGGAAGACATCGACCGCATGGTCCGCGAGGCCGAGGAGCACGCTGAAGAGGACAAGAAGCGCCGTGAGGCTGCCGACGTCCGCAACAACGCGGAGAACCTCGCCTACCAGACCGAGAAGCTGCTGACCGACAATGCCGACAAGCTGCCGGAAGAGCTCAAGACCGAGATGCAGGGCGACGTCGACGCCGTCAAGGAAGCCCTCAAGGGTGAAGACGACGACGCCGTGAAGAGCGCCTACGACAAGCTCGTGGAGAACCAGCAGAAGATCGGCGAAGCCATCTACAGCCAGCAGGGCGGTGCCGAAGGCGCCGAAGCTGCCGGTGAGGGCGCAGCCGATGCAAGCGCCGACGACGATGTCGTCGACGCAGAAGTTGTCGACGAAGAGGATGAGGAGAAGAAGTAATGACTGCCGAGGGCAACGACAAGTCGTCCGAGGAGCCAGGCTTCACCTTCAGTGACAAGCGCCGGGTCGATCCGAACACCGGTGAGGTCCGTCCCGAGGCCGACGCCCAGTCGGCCTCGGCCGGGGCCGGCGAGGAGCCGACCGCGGACCCGAACGCCGAACAGGCCGATGCCAGCGACCTCGGTGTGGACATCCCGTCCGACGCCTCGGGTCTCGAGGACATCGAGCCGGAGGCCGAGCCCGAACCGGGTTCGGAGGCAGCGGGATACCTGGCCGACCTCAAGCGCATCAACGCCGAATATGCGGCCTACCGGATGCGCGCCGACCGCGAACGTGAGCGTGCGGCACTCGGCGGCACGATCAAGGTCGTCGAGGCCCTGATCCCCGTGCTCGACGAGGTCAAGCTCGCTCGCGACAACGGCGATGTCACCGGGCCTTTCGAGACCCATGTGAACAAGCTCGTCGAATCGCTGAACAAGATCGGCGTCGAACAGTACGGAGAGGTCGGCGACGAATTCGACCCGAACATCCACGAGGCGCTCATGCAGCAGCCTTCGGATGAGGTCGAGAATCCGACGCTCTTCCTGGTCATGCAGCCGGGCTACCGGATCGGGGAGCGCATCATCCGCGCCGCCCGCGTCGGTGTCCAGCAGCCGGAGGACTGAGCAGCGACCATGATCGCCGAGGCGGCCACCCATCCCGTACGCCGGTTCACCGACGTACGGGGCCGGGGAACCGCCTCGGCGGCGGTCCGGATCTTCGGGGCGTTGCCCCGGGGATGCGGATTGTGAGAGGACAAGTGAATACCCTGATGACAGGATTGATTGGAAGGAAAGGAGGTGCCAGGTGAATACCGGACCTCAGAATGATTGGTTCGACAAGGACTTCTACAAAACCCTCGGCGTCTCCAAGGATGCTTCCGATGCCGAGATCAAGAAGGCCTATCGCAAGCTCGCGCGCAAGTATCACCCGGACGCCAACCCCGGTGATGAGAAGGCCGAGGAGAAGTTCAAGGAGATCGGCCAGGCCCACCAGGTGCTCTCCGACAAGGAGTCCCGGGCCCAGTACGATCAGGTCCGCGCCATGGGCGGCGGTGCCAGGTTCAGCGCAGGTTCCGGCGGACCCGGCGGGGCTGCCGGCGGCGGATTCGACGACGTGTTCTCCGACCTCTTCGGAGGCGGCGGACGTACGCGGACCCGCACGACCTACGGCGGCGGGGGAGACGTTCCCCCGGACCTGGCGGATCTGCTCGGCGGATTCGGCGGAGGTTTCGGCGGTGGCGGCGGATACGGCGGCTACCAGCCTCCGGTCAAGGGCGGCGACATCAAGTCGAGCACGACGCTGTCGTTCACCGAAGCCATCGACGGCGCCTCGGTGAAGCTGAACATGCCAGGCGGGAAGCCGCTGACCGTGCGCACCCCGATCGGGTCAAGGACGGGCAGAAGATCCGCCTGGCCGGCAAGGGCAAGACCAGCCCCAACGGCGGCGAGCCCGGTGATGTCATCCTCACCGTGCACGTGAGTCCGCACCCGGTCTTCACCCGCGATGGTGACAACCTGCGGATGGATCTGCCGATCAGCTTCGACGAGGCGGCCCTCGGCGCTGAGGTCAAGGTGCCGACCCTGGGCGGAATGCCCGTCAAGGTCAAGGTCGCACCGGGGACACCCTCGGGACGGACCCTGCGCGTGCGGGGCAAAGGTGTGAAGACGAAGAAGGGCTCCGGCGATCTGCTGGCGACAGTCGAGATCGTGGTGCCGAAGAATCTGTCCAAGGAAGCCAAGCAGGCAGTCGAGTCGTTCAAGGCCGCCACCGAAGGTGAGGATCCACGCGCCGGCTTGCTGGACAAAGCCAAGGCCAGTTGAGGTGGTGATGAACGATGCACATTTCGTCGAGTGCGGCGGTGTATGTCATCTCGGTGGCGGCGGATCTCGCCGGAATGCACCCGCAGACCCTGCGACAGTATGACCGACTCGGCCTCGTCACCCCCGAACGCACGGCAGGGAGAGGTCGGAGGTATTCCGGGAAGGACATCGCCAAGCTGCGGATGATCCAGCAGCTGTCGCAGGACGAGGGAGTCAACCTCGTCGGGATCAAGAAGATCATCGACCTGCAGAACCAGGTGGACGCGCTCAGGCACCGCAATGAGGAGCTCGAGGACGAGATCAGGGCGCAGCAGGCCGCGAAGGAACGCGATGCGCGTGTCTTCGCCGCCGGCACCGCCGGCGATGTCGTGTCGATCGCTCGCGGCCGCCGTCCGCAAGGGCGGCCCGAACCCGGCGCTCTGGTCCTCTACAACCGGTACCGGCGGCGCTGACCCGGTTCCTGCTGGGACGGCGATGATAGAGAAGGGCGCGAACCCGCGTGGGGTTCGCGCCCTTCTCTATCTGCGCTGAATGATCATTGGGCACCGATCCGGTGCCCACAATGTCCCCTGCCGACATCTGCCCGAAACAGAACCGACATGTGCGGAAACAATCGACTGCGATGATTGTCGTTGACATGGCCGACGCACACGTCAGGAACGCGCAATGACACTGTCTCCGAGCAGGACCACAGCACCTCCCGAGCCGCGGAACGAAGCAAAGCTCGCCGCCTCTGAGAGCCTCGAGGACTACACGCTCCGCTTCGCCCCCAGGTCGTACCGGAAATGGGCGCCGGGGGTCGTCGCGACGAGTGCGCTGGGCGGCATCGCCTACCTCGCCGACTTCTCGATCGGTGCAAACATCGGCATCGCCCACGGCACGGCGAACGGCATCCTCGGCATCCTCGTCGCGGCCCTCATCATCTTCCTCACCGGATGGCCGCTGGCGTTCTACGCCGCCCGCTACAACCTCGACCTCGATCTCATCACCCGCGGGTCGGGCTTCGGCTACTACGGGTCCGTCATCACCAACGTCATCTTCGCGACCTTCACCTTCATCTTCTTTGCCCTCGAAGGTTCGATCATGGCTCAGGGACTCTACCTCGGCCTCGGCATTCCCCGGCCGATCGGCTACCTCGTGTCCACCGTGCTCATCTTCCCGCTGGTCATCTACGGCATGAAGGTCCTCGCCAAGCTGCAGGTCTCCACGACCCCGCTGTGGCTGCTGCTCATGGTCATCCCCGTCGGCTACCTCATCGCCTGGCAGCCGGAATCGGTCGCCGACTTCTTCGCCTACACCGGCGAGGAGGGCGAAGGGGCGAACTTCGCCTCGGTCATGCTCGCCGCCGGAGTCTGCCTCTCGCTCATCGCCCAGATCGCCGAACAGATCGACTACCTGCGTTTCATGCCGCCGCGCACCCCCGAGAACCGGCGGAGCTGGTGGGCCGCCGTCATCCTCGCGGGGCCCGGTTGGGTGATCTTCGGGGCCACGAAGCAGATCATCGGCATGTTCCTCGCGGTCTACCTCATCGCCAACGTTCCCGGCGCCGTGAGCTTCGCGAACGAACCCGTCCAGCAGTTCCTCGCCACCTATCAGCAGATGATGCCGCAATGGCTGGCTCTCTTCCTCGCCGTGGTGCTCGTCGTCATCTCCCAGGTGAAGATCAATGTCACCAACGCCTACTCGGGGTCGCTGGCATGGACGAACTCCTACACCCGGATCACGAAGCGCTATCCCGGGCGGATCACCTTCCTCATCGTCAACCTGCTCATCGCGCTGGCGCTGATGGAGTTGAATATGTTCGACTTCCTCAACGCGATCCTCAGCTTCTACGCGAACCTCGCGATGTCGTGGATCTGCGTCGTCGCCGCGGACATCGCCATCAACAAGTATCTGCTGAAGCTCTCCCCGAAGATCCCCGAGTTCCGGCGCGGCATGCTCTACGACTGGAACCCGGTCGGAATCGTCTCACTGGTGCTCGCCGGCGGTATCTCCATCGCCATCTACTTCGGGGCGTTCGGGGCGACGGTCCAACCGTTCTCACCCCTGTTCGCCGTCGGCATCGCGATCGTCGCGACCCCGCTCATGGCGATCATCACCCGCGGCAGGTACTACCTGCGTCGGACGGACGACGGAATCGACCTGCCGATGTTCGACGAGCACGGCAACCCCTCGGGCGAGACCCTGCGCTGCCATGTGACCGAGATGGAGTTCGAACGTCCCGACATGATCGCTTCGGCGAAGACGGGAGAGAACGGGGAGCGTCTCTACCTCAGCTCACTCGCACTCTCGACCGACCGCCTCGGCGAGCACATCCTGCCCGCCGATCACCCGCGTGAACGCGCGGAGGACTGAAGGAACCACACAGAGACCATGCATTTCACACCGGCCGACGCCGAGAAGCTCCTCCTGTCCGTGGCGGGACTGGTCGCCAGGGACCGCCATGAACGGGGCATCGCCCTCAATTACCCGGAGACTGTTGCGCTGCTGAGCACCTGGGCCATCGAACGCGCCAGGGAAGGGGCAAGCGTCGAGGAGCTCATGACCACCGGTCGTGACGTCCTCACCCGCGAGGACGTGCTCGATGACGTCGCTGACATGCTCACCGACGTCCAGGTCGAGGCGACCTTTCCCGACGGGCGCAAGCTCGTGACCATCCACAACCCCATCGACTGAAGGACCGAACAAGTGGCAGGAACACGCGACCGCGGGCCGGGAGCCGTGCGGGTCCGACCGGGAGAGCGCGAACTCAATGTGCGTTCGAACCCGGACGATACGACGACGCTGACGATGGAGAACACAGGAGACCGACCGATCCAGATCGGCTCCCACGTTCATCTGCCCGACACGAATCCGGCGCTCGCCTTCGACCGCGACCGCGCGGCGGGATTCCGCCTCGACATCCCCGCAGGGACGTCGCTGCGCTTCGAGCCGGGAGCCTCGCGAACCGTGCCGATCGTCGCCCTCGGCGGGCTCCGGCATGTGGCCGGCATCAGCCTCCGCGGCTCCGAGGCGGGTGATCGCTGATGGCCCGGCTGTCAACCGAGCGATATGCCGCGCTCTACGGCCCCAGCCTCGGTGACCAGTTGCGGCTGGGTGACACTGACCTATGGATCGAGGTCGAAGAAGACCGCACCTTCGGCGGTGAGGAGTCGGTCTTCGGAGGCGGCAAATCGATCCGCGAATCGATGAATCAGGGAACGACGACCACAGCCGAGGGAGCACCCGACACGGTCATCACCAACGTCGTCGTCCTCGATTGGTGGGGAATCATCCGTGCCGACGTCGCATCCGAGCTGGGAGAATCGTCGCCCTCGGTCGGGCAGGGAACCCCGACATCGCCGACGGGGTGCACACGGACCTGCAGATCGGACCGTCCACCGACGTCATCTCCGGCGAAGGCCGCATTCTCACTGCGGGCGCCTTCGACTCCCATGTCCATCTGCTCTCACCCTCCCAACTCCACGAAGCGCTCGCCACCGGGATCACGACGATCGCCGGCGGCGGCACCGGTCCGTCCGAAGGCAGCAAAGCCACGACCGTGACGCCGGGAGCCTGGCACCTCGGAGCAATGCTTCGTGCCCTCGACGACATCCCGATGAACATCCTCCTGCTCGGCAAGGGCAACACGGTCTCCGCGGCCGGACTGGCCGAACAGGCACTCGGCGGAGCAGCTGGATACAAGGTCCACGAAGACTGGGGCGCGACACCTGCCGCGATCGACGCCGCACTTCAGGCCGCCGATGACCACGGACTGCAGGTGGCTCTGCATTCCGATTCCCTTAACGAGGCGGGCTTCGTCGAATCGACGATCGCGGCGATCGGGGGCCGCAGCATTCACGCCTTTCACGTCGAAGGCGCCGGCGGTGGGCACGCTCCCGACATCCTATCGATCGCGGCACTCGAGAACATCCTCCCGGGATCGACGAACCCGACCCTGCCTCACACCGTGAATACGGTCGCCGAGCACCTCGACATGCTCATGGTCTGCCACCATCTCAACCCGGCCGTGCCCGAAGACCTCGCGTTCGCCGAATCCCGCATCCGGGCGACGACGATCGCGGCCGAGGACCTGCTCCACGATATGGGAGCCCTGTCGATCACGTCCTCGGACGCTCAGGCGATGGGCCGCATCGGCGAAGTCATCACCCGCACCTGGCAGGTCGCCCACGTGATGAAGAATCGGGTGGGCAGCCTCGGCGAGACTCTGCCTGCGGACAACGAACGCGCCCGCCGCTATGTCGCCAAGTACACGATCAATCCCGCTATCGCGCATGGCGTGGACGCAAACATCGGTTCGATCGAGGTCGGAAAGATGGCCGACCTCGTGCTCTGGGATCCGCGCTTCTTCGGCGTCCGCCCCGACCTCGTCATCAAGGGCGGGTCGATCGTCTGGGCCGGACTCGGGGACCCGAACGCGTCCATTCCGACGCCGCAGCCAGTCCTCATGCGGCCGACCTTCGGCGCCTCCGACGGTGCGAGTCTGGCGGTGTCGTTCGCCGCTCCCGCCGCCGTCGAGAACGGCCTCCGGGACGAACTCGGGCTGAGTCGGGAACTCCTGCCTCTCGCACCGACTCGCGACGTCGGCAAGAAGGACATGCGCGCCAACGATGCGCGCCCGGCTATTGACATCGACCCTGACACTTTCGCCATCGCCATCGACGGGGAGACCGTGACCGCTCAGACGGCGCAGACCCTTCCGCTCGGCCGTCTCTACCAGATGTTCTGATGCGCGAGACTTCGACCGACATTCCCGCCCGCGCCAACGCTTCGGCGACTCTGGCGATGATGCTCGCCGACTCACGGCTGCCGGCAGGTGCCCACGTGTCCTCGAACGGAGTCGAGGCCGGACTGCGTCGGGGACTGCCGCCAGACGATATCGCCGCCTACATGTGCTCCCGAATGGCCACCGTTGTGCGCGTCGAAGCGGGAGCGGCCGTGATCGCCCGGCATCTGGTGGCAACGGATCCGGCGTCGAGGGCCGATACCGTCATCGACCGCCTCGGCGCTCTGAACATCGAGTGGACCGCTCGAACCCCGAGCCCGGCGCTGCGGGAGATCGCGGTGGCGCTCGGCGCCGGCTTGGCTCGCATCGGTCAGACGATTTGGCCGCAGACCGCCGAGGTGCTCCGGTCGCGACCGCTGCCCCGTCCCATCGTGCTTGGTGTCATCGCCGCGTGCGCGGGTATCGGGCCCGATGACCTCGTCCGCCTCGTCGCCTACGATGACGCGCAGACCGTCGCCGCCGCCGTACTCAAACTCGAACCCACGGATCCGATCCGCGTCACCGGCTGGGTGCTCGATGCCTGCGCGACATTGGAGGCCTGCGTGTCCGAACTGTCCCGACTGACCCTTCCCGAGGCGCTTCCCGCCGCGGGTGCCCCACTGATCGAGGACTGGGCAGAGGCCCAGTCCGTGTTGCCGAGGAGGCTGTTCCGTGCCTGAATTCCCTGCTGCCGAAAGGGCCCTGCGACTGGGAGTCGCCGGTCCCGTCGGAACCGGAAAGAGTTCGCTGATCGCTCTCATCTGCCGTGCCCTGGCCGATGAGATCCGCATCGGAGTCATCACCAACGACATCTATACCGATGAGGACGCCAGGCTGCTGCGCTCCGCGGGGGTGCTCGACCCCGACCGGATCCGGGCCGTCGAAACCGGCGCCTGTCCCCACACCGCCATCCGCGACGATGTGACGGCGAACCTGCAGGCCGTCGAACGATTGGAAGCCGACTTCTTCCCGCTCGACCTCGTCCTCGTCGAATCGGGCGGTGACAATCTCACCGCGACCTTCTCTCCGGCGCTTGTCGACGCGCAGGTCTTCGTCCTCGACGTCGCCGGCGGCGGAGACGTCGCCCGAAAGGGAGGGCCCGGCATCGCACGCGCCGACCTGCTGGTGGTCAACAAGACCGACCTCGCCGAACATGTCGGTGTCGATGTCGAAACGATGGTCGCAGATGCCACTGAGGCCCGTGAGGGCGGGCCGGTGCTCGCCCTCTCCCGCACCGACGAGGCCTCCATCAGGCGGCTGCGTGATTGGCTGCTCAGGCTCCTTGACTCGCATCGCTCCGGCTCCCACGAACCGCAGGATCCGGGACCGATGGCTCCGCACTTCCACGCCGACGAGGACGGAGGATCCGTGCACAGTCACGATGATGCCGATGCACCGCACGATCACGAACCCGAAAGGGTATGACGAGCATTTCCGTCACCGAGGTGTCACCGGGCGCACCGCCGAAAGTCCGGTTCACCGCCGGACTCCTCCAACCGCGGTTGGTGAGTCGAAAGCCGGGGTTTGCACACGTCGCGCTCGTCGCCGGCGCGGCGACCCTCCTCGGCGGGGATGCGGTCGCGATCCGTGTGGATGTCGGAGCCGGGTGCACGCTGCGGATCGAGGACATCGGAGGGACGGTCGCCTACCCCTCGACAGGACGCCACTCGGAATGGAACGTCGACATGCACGTCGGTGACGGCGGCGCGCTCGTGTGGGAATCGTTTCCGTTCGTCGTCACCGACCGCGCCGAGGTCGACCGGCGGACCACCGTACGGCGAGCACCGGATGCCGTCGTCTGCCTACGCGAGACCCTCGTCCTGGGGCGAAGCGGAGAAGCCGGCGGCCGGATCGTCAGTCGCACAGACATCCGCGACCTCGACGGTACGGCGTTCTTCGTCGAAGAGCTCGCTCTCGACGGCAGCGATCCGCAGCCGGGTGTGCTCGGACCGTCGCGGGTCCTCGACACAGCGATGCTCATCGGACTCGACCCCGAGGAGGACGGCAGGGATAACAGCAGGGATGACGGCGAAGGCCACGTCCTGGTCCTCGCCAGGCCCGGGGCAGTGGTGAGAGCGATCGGCTCCGCGACCCACGCGGCGCACGTCGATGCCCGGTGGCATCGGTGGAAGACCAGAGCAGAACGGAGACGGCAGAGATGAACGAATCGATACGGACACCAGGAATGACACTGACACCAGGAACGAGGGATACCCGAGCATCGGCGTCTGTGCGGGCTGAGGGCGACAGCCTCGGCGCAGATCGGAGGTGGGGACAGCACGGAACCCGTCGGACGATGGTGCGAACCGCCCTAGCGCTGGTCGGAATCACGGTCATTGCTCTGATGCTGATCGTCATCTCTCTGCCCGAGACCGCGCCCTCCGCAGCGTGGGGGCTGGCTCTGACCGCAGTGCTGCTGGGCGCGCGGCACGCGTTCGACGCCGATCACATCGCCGCAATCGACAATGTCACCAGGCGCCTGACCGCGAAGGGCACTCCTGCCGGCACCGTCGGCTTCTGGTTCTCCCTGGGACACTCGTCGGTTGTGGTCGTCACCGGTGTGTTCGTCGCCTTAGGGGCAGGTGTGGCACTCGACCTCGTTCTGGCCGAGGATTCGGCCGCGCGTTTCGGTCTCGGACTCTGGGGCCTGTCGTTCGCGACCTTCGTCGTGGCAGTCTTCGGAATCGTCAATCTGGTCTCGCTCGTCGGAGTGCTGCGGCGGAAAGACGATGATTCCAGCTCGGGTCCGAAGGGGCCTGTGACATCGGCCTTCGCTCGAGTCCTCGACACCGTGGATCGTCCTCGGCGCATGTTCCCCATCGGAGTCCTCTTCGGCCTCGGCTTCGACACTGCTGCGACGATCGGACTGATGATCGCGGCAGGGACGACGGCCGCCGGGTCATCGGCGGCCTTGGCTCTTTCGCTGCCGTTGCTGTTCGCCGTGGGGATGGCCGCCTGCGATACGGCGGACAGCCTGTTCATGTCGAATCTCTACGGTTGGGCGTCGCGTGGACGGGGCCGTTTCCGCGGCTACAACATCGTCATCACCGGTCTGTCCGTGGTCATCGCAGGGTTGGTGGTTCTCGCGGGAGTCGTCGAGGTGGGGGCAGAGACGAATATCTTCGTCCTGCCCGAGGTCGATACCAGCTATCTGGGAATCGTGGCGACTGTCCTGTTCGTGCTCATCGCCGTGGCGGCTGTGATCACTATTCGCAGGCTTCGCCGCGTCCGGTCCGGGGCTTCGCCCGATATCGGCTGAACGACTGGGATCAGAGAAATGAGGCATCGCTCGAGCTGAGCGACCGAAGTGAGCGACCGAGGTGAGCGAGGAAGTGGTATGTGCCCTGGACACGGAGACAGGCGGAAGACAGGGAAGATGGCCAGCGTGTGATGGGCTCGGTCGCCTGGCTCTCACCAGTGTTCGCAGAATAATGCAGAACAGTGCAGTAGGTGTGCGACACTGACTCTGTGAACGAGAAAGAGAAGGTTCGACAGGTCGCCGACAGCGCCGATTCGGCGGCTCAGGAGGCCGCGGACAGCCGCTGGTTCGAGCGGGTGGCCCGTGCGGGGTTCATCGCCAACGGATTGGTCCACGCGATCCTCGGCGCAACTGCGATGACGGTCGGATTGGGGCAGGGCGGCGGAGAAGCCGATCAGGCCGGAGCGGTCGGGCAGATCGCGTCGCAGCCCTTCGGCATGGTGCTGATCGTCGTCTGCTTCCTCGGCTGTGCACTGATGGCGCTGTGGTGTCTGGTCAATGCGTTCTTCGGCTCAGCTTCGCTGCGTGATGCCGGGACCACGGACCCGCAGAAGAAGCAGGGGCGGAAGCAGTGGATCGACTTCTTCACCATGGTCGGTTCCGCCATCGCCTATGTGGTGGTTGCCGCGACCTTCTCCCAATTCGTCTTCGGCGGGGGAGCCGACTTGGGGCAGTCGAGCTCTCAAGCCTCGACAAGTGTGGCGAAGGCGCCGGGCGGACTGTACATCCTCATGGCTGTCGGCGTCGTGATTGCGATCATCGGAATCGTGTTCTGTATCAATGGTCTGCGACGGAAGTGGAAAGAGGAGCTGCGTCGACCGCGCAGCGCGATCACCCGCTTCCTCATCGGATTCACCGGTGTCGTCGGCTACCTGGGCAAGGGCGTTACGCTGCTGTCTGTGGGCATCCTCATCGTGGTGTCCGCTGCGACCGGTGATCCGGAGGAATTCACCGGCATCGACGGAGCGCTCAAAGGTATGCGAGATCAGCCGTTCGGGCCGTATCTGCTGTTGGCCGTGGGCCTCGGCCTGGTCCTTTACGGAGTCTTCCTCGCCCTGCGCTCGAGGTACGACCGCATGGAATGAGCCGTCTTCTGCTTCGCTGCAGATAGACGAAGAAGGGCGCGAACCCGGTTGGGTTCGCGCCCTTCGTCTCAGGCCCAGCTCAATCGAGTTGGCACGATCTCACTTGAGTCGCTATCAGATCTCAGCGGGATCCTGGGCGACCTTCTTGCGACGCATGGTCATAGCGACTGCGGCTCCACCGATGAGGAGGAGGCCCGCGCCGCCGACGAGGCCGGTCAGCTCGGTACCGGTGCGAGGCAGGTCGCCGCCGTTGCCGGCATCTCCGTTGTCGCCATCGTCGTTTCCGCCGTTGCCGTCCTCATTGCCGTCATCGCCGCCGCCGGCGTTCGGATCTTCCTCGACGGAGAACTCACCGGTCAGTTCGTCATCGCCGCAGGTGACGGTCACATCGTAGTCGCCGATGTAGGCCGAGGCGTTGGAGGCGCTTGTGCCGTAGACGTTGACGTTGGCCTTGCCTTCGTCATCAGCCTGGACGGTCTTGTCGAAGGCGGTGACGCTCGACTCGCCCTTGGGGTTGACGAGGAAGCGAACGTCTTCACCGGGCTCGCAGTTCTCGACGGCGAGGGTGACGCCCTTGTCTTCCTTGACGAAGTCAGCGGGGGTGATCGACTCGGGGGAGACGGTCAGCTTGGCTTCTTCAGCAGGAGCGGTGGGCTCTTCGGTCTCATCCTCGGTGATGGTGAAGTCCTGAGCCGGGGAGTTGGTTTCGGACTCCTGGTCGACGCCCCAGACGGAGTAGTCGCCGGCCGGAAGTGCTTCGTCGCCCTCGAACTTCAGGGTGGCGGAGACCTTTCCTTCGTCGTCGGCTTCGACCTCCTTGGTCGCGAACGGCGACGTCGCGTTGCCGCCGACGACGGTGACCTTGCCGTTCGGGGTGAAGCCCTCGCCGGTGACCTCAATGCCGTTCTTCGCGAACTCGCTCTGCGAGATCTCGTCGGTGTTGAGCGAGACCTTCGGGTCGACTTCGGGCGCCTCGGGCTCGTCGGATTCGCCCTCAGTGACCTTGAAGCTCGTGCTGTACGGGGCGTTCTCGTCAGAATCGTTTGTAACTGTGACCTTGTAGTCACCGACGAATGCTGGGTTTGCTTCGCCGACGCCTGCGACGGCGTGATCGAAAGCGCCCTCTGCATCAGTTGTGACAGAGGTTTCGTAAACATTGACGTTCTGCCCGCTCGCTGGCTCAACGGTCAGCTTGTATTCGGTGTCTGCTTCGAGTCCAGCACCGCCGATGCCGACGCCGTTCTCTGCGAACTCGTCAACGGTGACGCTGTCAGCAGACACTCCGATTTCACCGGCCTGCGCCTTAACTCCCTGTGCAGCGCCCTTCTGGAGCTGAGCGGGAGTCGCGGCGGGCTGCTGAGTTGTCGAGGCCGGAGCTTCCGGGGCAGCGATGACAGGGGATGCGGCCAGGCCGGTGATGGCGATGGCCACTGCGGGAGCGAGGGCGAGCTTCTTCATGTATTTCCTTAGAAAATGACAGCTGGGTGTGAAGTATTACGAATGTAACAGTAATGCAACATTCACCACACGCATAGTTGTGGTCGTTTTGTTCAGCACTGACTTCGGCCCCGTCGCAGAGTTCATTTTCCATTCACCTGGAAGCACCGATTCGTCTCAGACGGCAGAACAGACGAAGGGGCGGCTCAGTGTGTGCTGAGCCGCCCCTTCGTCTGTCGTTCCAGGCTGACCGCCTGGCTCGGATCAGAAGCTCGTCGGAGTCTGTCCGAACTTGTTCTTGCGGCCGGTCAGTGCGATCGCAGCACCACCGACGAGGAGGAGCAGGGCTCCCGTCGTCAGTCCGCCGAGGTCGGCACCGGTACGCGGCAGCTGGCTGCCGTCGTCTCCGCCGTTTCCGGCATTTCCGTTGTCGCCGCCGTCAGATCCGCCGCCATTGGCGCCACCGGTGACTGTGAAGGAGTCTTTCATGGTGTCGTCACCGCAGGTCGCGGTTGCGGTGTAAGCACCGACGTAGGCCGAGACATCCGACGAGGTGCCGAAGACGTTGACCGAGGCATTGCCTTCGTCATCAGCCGTGACGGTGTTCTCGTACGCCGTGACGTTGATGCCCTTCGGGTTGACCTCGAAGTGGACATCCGCACCGGGCTCGCAGTTCTCGACGGCGAGGGTGACGCCCTTGTTCTCATTGGCGAAGTCCGCGGCCTCGATCTTCTTCGGGGAGACCGTGAAGGATGCATCGGCGGGAGCTTCGGTCTCACCGTCGTCCCCGTCGTCGCTGCCATCCTTGCCATCGTCATTGCCGTCTTCGTTGCCGTCTCGCCGTCATCGTCTCCGTCTTCGGCGACAACGTTGATGTTGCCCTCGAGGGTCTCCGACTCGGTGCCTTCACGGTCGATGGTGACGGTGAACGGAACCTTGCCGACCTCGAGGTTGTCGGGGTTGCCCTCGTACCAGAGGTTGAGCTCGTAGTCACCGTCGGCTTCTGCCGTCTCGGTCTCTCCGGTGAGGGAGTCCGTGATCTTGTCACCCTTCTTGACACCGGAGACAGTGACCGTCACGCCCTTGTCCCTGTTGGCGAGATCCTCGGCAGTGATCTCCTTCGGATCAACCTTGAGTGAGGCATCGATCGGTTCAACAGCGTCGTCTTCGGTGATGGTGAAGTCCTGAGCTGGAGAGTTGGTCTCGGCCTCCTGATCGACGCCCCAGACGGAGTAGTCGCCGGCCGGAAGCGGTTCGTCGCCCTCGAACTTCAGGGTTGTTGCGGCGATCTTTCCTTCGGCGTCTGCTGTGACTTCCTGGGTTGCGAAGGGCGAGGTCGCGTTGCCGCCGACGACGGTGACCTTGCCGTTCGGGGTGAAGCCCTCGCCGGTGACCGTGATGCCGTTCTCGTCGAAGCGGCTCTGCGAGATCTCGGTGGTGCTGAGCGAGACCTTCGGGTCGACCTCGGGAGCCTCGGTGTCTTCGGCCAGCGGGACCACGCTGGTTTCGGTTGCCGGTGCCGTGCCTTCACGCTGTACCTGCACTGCGAAGGACACCGACTCCTGGGTGACTTCCTTGGCTGAGCGCAGCTTCATCGTCGCGGTCGAACCCTGGGCAGTGACAGCCGGGCCGGTCAGTCCGGACTTCGCCGAGACCTTGTCGCCCTTCTCCAGGCCGGTGACCTTGACGGTCACGCCTTCCTCGGCGAGCTCTTCGGCCGTGACCTCACCCGAGGCCACCTGCACCGAGGCGTTGATCGAATTGGCCTCGTCCTCGGACTTGTCGTCGTCCTTGGCGTCTTTGTCCTCGTCCTTGGGGGCAGGAGCGGGCTTCGGGTCGACCTTCTTCGGCGGCTTCTCGGCGTCGTCCTTCTTGTCCGCCTTGTCCTCAGCGGCCTTCTTCTTTTCGTCCGCCTTCTTCTCAGCGGCGGCCTTCTTGGCTGCCTCAGCCTTTTCCTTGGCCTTCTTTTCAGCGGCCGCCTTCTCTGCCGCTGCCTTCTTCTCGGCTTCAGCCTTCTCAGCCGCGGCCTTCTTGGCCTCTTCCTTCTTCTTGGCTTCGGCCTTTTCGGCTTCTGTCTTCTTCTGCTCGGCAGTCTGCGTGGACGACGACTGGGCGGACGTCGATTCCGCGGCAACGACCGGGCTGGCGACAAGACCGGTGAACGCGAGCGCGACTGCCGGCGCGAGGATGATCTTCTTCATTGGAGTGCCTTCAATCTCAGTTGCGAGGGGTGTGATACGGCACTCATCCTAGGTTCTAAGGGTTTTCCAAACTATTTCTGTACGTTTTGTTCAGGTTTAAAAGTGGTAACACTTAGGTGAATTCCATTAGCCGTTTCGTGACCTACTCATCGGTAAATGAATGACTGTCACGGCCGCCTCGGCGAAGGGCGGTATCGGCCGCGTGATCTCAGCGGTTCCGAGCTAGACCGGCCACGCCTCGGCGCGGATCTGCTTGCGCTGTTCGACGGTTGGCACACGCACGGTCAGGGCGGATGGGTTGACCTCCATCTCGAGGTACGACGACTGCCCCAGCGGATCCCCGTCGAGCTGAATATCGACGTCGTCACCGGCTTCGATGACGACCTTGCGGCACTTCCGGATATTCGTGTGCAGTCCGCGTGAAGCCCGGCGGCCGGCGATCGATGCGAGGACGCCGACCCATTGACCGAGGTTCTTCGGGCTGACGATGAGCACGTCGAGCATGCCGTCGTCGATGACCGCCTGCGGCAGCAGCTGGATGCCTCCCTGCAGCTTCCCGCAATTGCCGCCGAGCACCGAACGCACCCTGGCCGAGATCCGATATTCGTCGTCGAACGTGACCTTGACATGACTGGGTTTGCCGGTGAGCTTCCGTGATCCCGCTTCGACGTAGGCGAGCCATCCGAGGCGGGCCTTGAGATCGTCGCTGGTGTCGGCCATGACCGCGGCGTCGAAGCCGAGTCCGGTCATCACGGTGAAGACGTGGGTGTCGCCGTCCGGGTCGGTCTTCGCCGTCCCCACGTCGATCTCGCGGTTGCGCCCCCACAGGGCGATCCGCAGCGCCCATTCCGTCTTGTCGAGGACGAGGTCGATATTGCGGGCGAGCAGGTTCCCCGTTCCCAACGGCACGATCCCCATCGGGGTCGATGTTCCCGCCAGCGCCGAGGCGACAGCGCGGATGGTCCCGTCACCACCGGCGGCGATGACGACGTCGACCCCCTCGTCGAGGGCGCGGACGGCAGCTCCCGCGCCCGGATCGTCGACGGTGGTCTCGAGCACGAGCGGACGGCTCCATCCCTCGAAACGGCAGATCGCCTCGGCGGTGGAGGCCAGGTTGTGGACATCGGTCTTCGTCGGGTTGACGACGAGCGCGGCACGGTACCGGGCGGCGTCATCGACCACCTCGTCGGAGAGGTTCGCCGGGTGGGCGGAGCGTCGCATCGTGTTGAGTGCGCGACGAACGCCGGTGCGGCGGCCGATGAGGAACGCGGCCACGAGCACCGCGAGAGCGCCGATGACGATGACCCAGGTCATCAGGGGGTCCAACTCGATGATCATGTCCCAAATCTACCGCGTCGAAGTAGTGTGCAGGCTGAGTGCCGAATGTCGAAAACACGCCCGGCCCGTTAAGCTGAGAGGGTGATCGATCTAGCGCTTCTCAGAGACAACCCGGCCCTGTTCAAGGCATCGCAGGAGGCTCGCGGGGCATCCGTCGAGCTCATCGACGATGTCATCGCTGCCGATTCCGCTCGTCGTGCGGCCATCACCGCCTTCGAAGACGCACGTGCGGATCAGAAGTCCTTCTCCTCCCAGATCGCAAAAGCGCCGAAGGAGGACAAGCCGGCACTCATCGCTGAAGGCAAGGCGAAGTCCGAGGCCGTGAAGTCACTGTCGGCGGAGTCCGAAGAAGCCACCTTCGCCTTCGACCAGCTCGTATCGAAGGTCCCGAACCTCATCATCGACGGCATCCCTGCCGGCGGCGAGGAGAACTTCGTGACGCTCAAGACCGTGGGCGAGCCCCGCGACTTCACCCCGGACGGCTTCGATCCGCTCGATCACCTCGAGATCGGTGAGAAACTCAAGGCCATCGACACCACCCGCGGTACGAAGGTCTCCGGTTCGCGCTTCCACTACCTCACCGGTTTCGGTGCGAAGCTCGAAATGGCTCTGCTCAACCTCGCTCGCGACGTCGCCGAGGAGGCCGGGTTCAATCCGACCATCACCCCGACGCTCGTCCGTCCCGAGGTCATGCGCGGAACCGGGTTCCTCGGCGAGCACGCCGATGAGGTCTACCGTCTCGAAGCCGATGACCTGTTCCTCGTCGGCACTTCCGAGGTGCCCCTGGCCGGATTCCACATGGATGAAATCATCGACCTCTCCGACGGTCCGCTGCGCTATGCCGGAATCTCCTCCTGCTACCGCCGCGAGGCCGGCTCCTACGGCAAGGACACCCGCGGGATCATCCGCGTCCACCAGTTCCAGAAGGTCGAGATGTTCGCCTACGTCCCGGTCGAGGACGCCGAAGCCGAACACGAGCGGATGCTGTCGCTGCAGGAGAAGATGCTCGGACTGTGTGAGCTGCCCTACCGGGTCATCGATACCGCTGCCGGCGACCTCGGCGATTCGGCTGCCCGCAAGTTCGACTGCGAAGCCTGGGTGCCGACTCAGGGCACGTACCGCGAGCTGACCTCGACGTCGAACTGCACGACCTTCCAGGCCCGCCGCCTGCAGATCCGCGAACGCCGCGACGGGTCGACCGCCCGGTCGCCACCCTCAACGGAACCATGGCCAACACCCGGTGGCTCGTGCCGATCCTCGAGAACCATCAGCAGGCGGACGGCTCGGTCACGGTGCCGGCGGCACTGCGGCCCTACCTCGGCGGGATGACCGCACAGGGGCCGGAAGGACCGCGCTACTGAGGCCGTGCCGGGTCGCGGGGGACTGACCGTTCGGCGGAACCCGGCGTTTCTCGGTTGGGTTCGGTCGCCTCGGCGCCGGTGGGAACGACGATAAGAAGATACACGCAGACGTTGGGAGACACATTGACCCCGCACCTCATCGCACTCGATGTCGACGGCACGATCGTCGGCTACGACGGATCCCTGTCGGAGTCGGTGAGGCAGGTGCTCGATCGGCTCGCCGAGGAGGGCCACCACCTCGTGATCTCCACCGGCCGTGCCCTGCCGGGTGCGCTCGAGGTCGTCCATGCGCTCGATCTCAAGCACGGATTCGTCGTGTGTTCGAACGGATCCGTCGTCGTCCGCCTCGACCCGGAGCTGCCGTTGGGGTGGGAGATGCACCATGTGGTGTCCTTCGACCCGAAGGATGCGCTCGAGCAGATGCACGCGGCGCTGCCGACGGCGCTGTTCCTCGTCGAGGATCCGGACCTGCACCGGTGGGCGTCCGGGGCGTTCCCGGTCGGCGAACTCGCCGAATCGGACACCCTCGACATCGTGGATTTCGAAGAGCTGCTGACGAAGCAGGCCACCCGCATCGTCATGCGTGAGGTCAACGGCACTGCCGAGGAGTTCGCAGCCGCAGTGGACTCGCTCGGACTTCATGAGGTCAGCTATTCGGTGGGCTGGAGCAACTGGCTCGATATCGCTCCGGACGGGGTCTCGAAGGCCAGCGGTCTGGAGATCGTGGCCGAGCAGCTCGGAGTCAATCATGCGCACACCGTGGGCGCCGGCGACGGACTCAACGACATCGAGATGATCGAATGGGTCGAACACGGAATCGTCATGGGCCAGTCGAAGGACGAACTCAAGGGGCTCGCGAGCGTAGTCACCGACTCGGTCGACGACGACGGCCTCGCCGTGGCTCTGGTCGACTACTTCGACCTCGACTCCAGCCTCCTCGACGCAGTGGGCACCACCAACACCCGCCCCTAATTACTACCTGACGGCGGCCCAGCAACCTCGCGCCAGGTTGCTGAGCCGCCGTCAGGTAGCAATAGGGGTCAGTTGGGGCGGGTGTCTAAGACGGCGTCGAGGTAGCGGGCGACTCCATCATCGTCGACAGCTTCGGTCACGGCCGCGGCGATCGCCTTGACCGACCCGAGCGCATTGCCCATCGCGACTCCGTGCCCGGCCCAGGACAGCATCTCGATGTCGTTGGGCATATCTCCGAACGCCATCACCTGCGACCGCGCCACGCCGAGGTGGTCGCACAAGTCCTCCAGCGTCTTCGCCTTCGTGATCCCGAACGGCGCGAGTTCGACGAGCCCGTTGTCCGGTTCGGAGAACGAAGCATGGCAGGTGCCGTCGACGAGCGGATCGATGAGGTCGTGCATCGCTTGCGAGTCGCTCGTCTCCAGACGCACGAGCACCTTGACGACGTCTTCGCCGGCGAGTTCGGAGACATCGTCGATTATCCGGGCCTCACGCGGTCGGGCGGTGACGAACTCCCGGTCGATGAAACCGCCGTTGAGCGTCTCGTAGGCGAACCGGGCCTCGGGATGGTCGACGCGGACCGCCGCGGTGATCTCCGCCAGCGACTGAGAGTCGATGGTGTGGGCATCGACGACGGACTGCGAGGCGATGTCATAGACGACCGCCCCGTTGAGGCACACGACGCGACCGAGGTCCGGAATCTGCTCGGCGATCGGCGCCAGCCACCGCATGGGCCGCCCGGTGACGAGGACGAAGGGGATCTCCGCATCCTGGCAACGATGGATCGCATCGATCGTGGCCGTCGAGATCGGCTTCCAGTTCAGCAGCAGAGTGCCGTCGATATCGCTGGCGACGAGGCCGAGGTCGAAATCATCGGGCGGCAGGATGTCGGGGCTGATCGGAGGTCTCATGATGCCTCTACCCTAGCGAGAATCTCCCGTGCCCGCCCCAGCAGCTCCTCGGCGTCCGTGATGAACCGGGCCGTGGCCTCAGCGCTCGAGTCGATCGACCGCCCCGTCGGCCTCTCCGACCGTGCCATCGATGCCGCAAGCACTGCCTCACCGACCTTCGACGACGCCTTCGTCAGCAGCTCCGGCGCGTCGCCGACGGCCTGCCGTGCGGGCCCGGGCACCACCTGACCGGTGACGGGACAGCGGGTGTGGAGGGCCGCGGTCAGGCCGTCGACGATGTCGACGAGTGCGTTGAGCCGGTGGGTGCCGTCGACGATGACGTCGACGGGATCCTTCGCCGAGGCGGCCGTGGCCTTGCCGTCGGATGTGTCGTCCGCGTTCGCCGAGGCGGTTCCCGACGTGGCGCTGCCACCGGAGTCCCGTGCTTCGTGAAGGGCCACCGCAGTGGTGTAGTACCGGTCGACTGCGCGGATGAAGCGGTCGCGGTTGTGCCGCCACAGGCCGGTGCCGAACCGGTCATCGTCCTTGACCGCGGTCGTCGTCGCCTTTTTGCGCAGGCCGGAGAAGAAGCGCTTCACAGGTAGTTGCCGGTGCCGCGGTCGTCCGGGTCCGACTCCTTCTCACTCGGCTGTCCCTCAGTTGGTGTCATCCCGGGCGGGACCATGCCCGGAGGCAGCTGGCCGCGACCGCCCATCTGCTGGGCCATGGCCTGCTGGGCCATGATCGCCGTCTGGATGCCGTGGAAGAGACCTTCGAGCCAGCCGACGAGCTGAGCCTGTGCGATCCGCAGCTCCGAGGTCGTCGGCGGACCGTCGGTCGAATCGAAGGGCAGGTCGAGGCGTTCGAGCTCGTCGATGAGGTCCTTCGACAGTCCTTCTTCGAGTTCGTCGATGGAGCGGCGGTGGATCTCGGCGAGACGTTCGCGTCCCTTCTCATCGAGCTCGGTGCCGCGGACTTCCTCGAGCAGCTGCTTGACCATGGTGCCGATGCGCATCACCTTCGCCGGTGAAGAGACATCCGCCTGATCCTGCTGCGCCCGCGCCAAGCCGTCGGCCCGCGCATTCTCGTCGTCTCCCGTGCCGGGGTTCTCGGTCATCGCTGTGCACCTTCCTCATCGACGATGAGCAGAACCTTGCCGATGTTCGCCCCGTCCTCGAGCATCTGATGAGCACGGACGACCTCGGTCAACGGCACGGTTTCGTGGATGATGGGGCGGATGTCGCCCGAGATCACGGCCGGCCACAGCTGCTCGGCCACCTCGGCGACGATGGCGATCTTCTGTTCCTTCGGCCGCGCCCGCAGTGTCGTTGCGGATACGGACTTGCGCGGCTGCATGAGCCAGCCGAGGTTGATCTCGGTCTTCGTCCCGCCCTGCATTCCGATGATGACGAGACGGCCGTCGGTGCCCAGCGCCTTGATATTGCGTTCGAGGTACTTCGCACCGATGATGTCGAGGATGACATCGGCTCCCGTCGACCCGTCATCGTGAGTGCAGATTTCGCCGACGCGTTCGACGAAGTCCTCGTCGCGGTAGTTGATGACGGCATCGGCACCGAGGCTGCGGCAGAATTCGGCTTTCCGCTCTGAGCCGACGGTCACGACGATCTTCACGCCGAGGTGGCGTGCAACCTGGATGGCGGCCGTGCCGATGCCGGATCCGCCACCATGGACGAGCAGCCATTCGCCGGCCTTCGCCTGTCCGCGGCCGACGATGTTCGACCACACGGTGGACAGCACCTCGGGCAGGGCGGCCGCCTCGGTGAGGTCGAAGTCATCGGGGACGGGGAGCAGCTGACCTGCGGGAACGGGGACGGATTCGGCGTAGCCTCCGCCGGAGAGCAGCGCCGCGACCCGATCGCCGACGGACCATCCGGTGACCTCGGCGCCGAGATCTTCGATCGTGCCGGAGACCTCGAGGCCGGGGATCGTCGTTGCACCGGGCGGGGGATCGTAGAATCCGCGACGCTGCAGCAGGTCGGCCCGATTGACGCCGGCGGCATGGACGCGGACGAGGACCTCATCCGCGGCGAGCTCGGGCGTCGGTTCGTCGGTGACCTGCAGAACCTCGGGGTCACCAGGGGAGGAGATCGTGATAGCGCGCATGCGTCCACTCTAGTAGCTGGGTGCGCGAGAGGGCAGGGGCACCGGGGCGCGGGAGCCGTTCGTGCTCATCGCTGCTGCCCGGCGAGTTCTGCGTCGGCGCTGTCGGATTCCGGCGGCTCCTTCGCCGCGCGACGCATCGCCGTGATTCCTTCGATCGAGACGAGGACGCTCGAGCCGATGATGACGATGTCGATGGCCAGAAGCAGCCAGTCCGGGCCGGCCGGGTCGGCGAACGAGACGAGCTGTTCGATCGCCGCCCAGAACGAGAGGACGAAGACGAACGCCAGCGGGATCAGAGCGGGCCAGGGATTGCGGCGCTTGCGGATGAGGACGACGGCGATGATGATCAGCGTGAGCGCGGCCAGCAGCTGATTTGTGGTGCCGAACAGCGGCCAGATGCGCATGCCGCCCTCTCCGCTCATTCCCTGCGAGAAGGTCAGACCGCCGCCGAGGACGAGCACCACGAGAGTGGCGGGGACCTTCGGCAGTCGGATGTTCATATTTCCGCCGATCTCTTGGACGACGTAACGCATCAGTCGGACCACCGAATCGAGCGTGGTCGCGGCGAACAGCACCGCCATCGTCGCCAGGACGGTGGCGCTTAACCCTGCGGGCAGTCCGATCCCGGTCTCGAGCAGCATGCCGCCCCCTTCGACGAACGACTGGACCCCGGCATCGCCGAACTTGCTGTAGACCTCTTCCCAGTCGGCGACTGTGCGGTAGCCGCCGGCGATCGCGAGAATGGCTCCCAGTGCCAGCATTCCCTCTCCGACAGCGCCGAAGTATCCGACGAATCGTGCATCGGTCTCCGTGTTGAGCTGTTTGGCGGTGGTCCCGGATGCGATGACCCCATGGAAACCCGAGATGGCTCCGCAGGCGATCGTGACGAAGAGAAGGGGGAGGATGCTCGGCGTGCCCGCGGGCAGATCGGTGTTGATGGCGGGAGCGACCAGTCCGTGTCCTGTACCGAAGAGCGCCGAGGTGATGACGGCACCGTAGAGGAGGATGAGGGCGATGAAGAGCTGGACGCCGTTGATGTAGTCGCGAGGCTGCAGCAGCACCCAGACCGGCAGGACGGAAGCGATTCCGCAGTAGACGAGCAGGATGATGATCCACAGGGCCGTGGGTTCGAGCCCGAGGAAAGAGTCCGGCATCGACACTGGGAACCGGTCGCCGAGGAGGATGAGCGAATAGAGAGCGGCAACACCGACGATCGTGACGGGGATGAGAGGCCACCGCAGCCTGTAGATCGCAACACCGACAAGCAGCGCCACGCCGATGGCACCCCAGGAAGGGATCACTGCAGAGGGCAGGGCCACGAGCAGGTCGGTGATGACCACGGAGAACGCGGCGATGACCATGAACCCGAGAATGAAGATGACCAGGAGGAAGAGCGCAGCTCCGCGTCTGCCGATGTAACGAGCCGACAGCGCCGCAATGGTCTGTCCCCTGTTCCTCGTCGAGGCCCACAGGGAGCCGAGGTCGTGCATTCCCGCGAAGAAGACCGTGCCGATCGTGACCCAGAGGAATGCGGGCAGCCATCCCCAGATCATTGCGATGGCGGGCCCCACGATGGGAGCGGCTCCTGCCACGGAGGTGAAGTGGTGGCCCCAGAGGACGAATCTGTTGGTGGGCACGTAGTCGACGTTGTCGCGCAGCTCATGCGCCGGCGTTGTGAATCGACTGTCGAGCCGGTAGATCCGTTTGGACAGGAACTTCGAGTAGAACAGGTATCCGAATGCGAAGATCGCGACTCCCAGCAGGAGAAGCAGAACGGGACTCATCGTTGAATTCCTTTCGGAGACTGGGCGACATCAGCGTCCTCGCCCTTCTGCAGGCGAGTTGTGACCCGGTCAGGGGACGGTTCTTAGTAGAATCCTAACAAGCGTTCTCTGTTCTGAACTCCCTCATCGCCGCCGAGGGTATGCGGTGTCGGCCCGCCGCCCGGTCCCTCAGGCGAAGAGTCGGAACATCGGCGAGTTCTGGTGCACGCGCTCGACCTCGATGTTCGAGGCTTCCATCCGCTCGAGCAGATTCGGCAGGTCTTCGGCATAGCCGAGCTGGATGCCGACGAACGCCGGTCCGGTCTCCCGGTCGGAGCGTTTGACGTACTCGAACATCGCGATATCGTCCTCGGGCCCGAGCACCTCGTTGAGGAACCGGCGCAGGGCGCCGGGCTCCTGCGGGAAGTCGACGATGAAGTAGTGCTTGAGTCCCTCGTGGACGAGCGAGCGTTCGAGGATCTCCGGGTAGCGGGAGATGTCATTGTTGCCGCCGGAGACCAGGCACACGACGGTCGATCCGGGTTCGATCGTGATCGGCTTGTCCGAGTTCGGTCCGCCGATCCCAGCCGAGGCCAGCGCCCCGGAGGGCTCGGCGATGATTCCGTCGACCTGGTACATATCCAGCATCTCGGTGGCCACCGCACCTTCGGCGACGGGGCGGATGTCGAGGCCGAGTTCGGCGATGACGTCGTAGGTGATGTTGCCGGCCCGGCGCACGGCGGTGCCGTCGGCGAAGCGGTCGATGTTCTCCAAGGTCACGGGGTGGCCGGCCTTGAGGGCGGCGATCATCGAGGCGGCTCCGGCGGGTTCGGCTCCGATGACCTTCGTGTTCGGCATCCGTTCGGCCACATAGGCCGCGACTCCGGCGAGCACTCCGCCGCCGCCGACGGGCACGATGATGTAGTCCGGGTCGGTCTCGAGTTGAGCGTGGATCTCGGCTGCCACGGTGCCCTGACCGGCGATGGTGCGCATATCGTCGAACGCCGAGACCAAGAGTGCTTCATTGCGTTCGGCGAACCGGTAGGCCAGCGCCGAGGCGTCGTCGTAGGTGGAGCCGGCGATCTCGATCGTCACCTGCTCCCCGCCGAAGTGGCGGACGCGGTCGATCTTCTGCTTCGGCGTCGTCTTCGGCACGAAGATAGTGCCCTGGATGCCCAGTTCCCTGCAGGCGCGGGCGAAGCCCTGGGCATGGTTGCCCGCCGAGGCGCAGACGACACCGCGGGCGCGTTCGTCGGCATCGAGCTGGAGCATGAAGTTGAAAGCGCCGCGGATCTTGTAGGACCTGACCATCTGCAGGTCTTCGCGCTTGAGGTAGACCGTGGAACCGGTCGCGGTCGTCAGCCGCTCGCAGATCTGAAGTGGCGACAGGATGACGGAATCGGAAATTCGCAGCGCAGCCGCCTCGACCTCGCCGGCGAGTGTGAGCTTCTGGGGAGTCATGTCTGTTTCAACCACCAGACTATTGTGCTCCCTTTGTCTTGCCATTTGGCAACTCGTATCGGCATGAGGACGCCTTGCGCCCGCCGGAACCCCGTGATTCGGCTCCCGACTTCGGGGTTTCGGGTGCGCCCTGAACCGCGAATACCCCATATCATGATTGGATGGAGGATGCCCGTAATCCCTTCTAGGAGACGTCATGGCCATCAGCAGTGAGCTCGAACAACTGTTAGCCAGCTGGATACCCCGACAGCCGTGGTTCCCCAAGCACGCAGCAGATTTCGGGACCGACCCCGACATCACCCCCATGTCGGTGGCCCGCGCGTTCACTTACACCGCCGAGGAGCTCGGCGGCTTCGCCGGTCTCGTGACCGTCATCTCCGTCGGTGATGGCCCTACCCTGCGTCGCCTCAACATCCCCCTGACGCTGCGCGGTGGCGAGGACATGCACCTGCGCCACGCCCTCATCGGCCACGCCGACGACCTCGCACTCGGAACCGTCTACGTCTACGACGGCGCCGCCGATCCCGTCTTCGTCAACCTCATGGCCGATGCGATCACAAAGCGCAAGGTCTTCGACGGCGGGCAGCTGTCCACCGAGTCCCTGCGGCACAGCCAGGAGAAGACCGAGGCCCGGGACCGTGCGCCGATGCCGTTCCCCGTGACCGCGAACGGAGAAGCCGCCTCGGCGCATGGATCGACGAACACCGCCGCCGAGGCGGTCCCGCCGAAGCCATCGATCGGTGACCTCACGGTGGGGGCTGAGGACGTCATGCCCGTCGAGATCCGCCCGATCGAGGTCTCGGACTCGGGCCAGCACAAGTCGACCGTCATCATCCACGACGAATACGAGCCGATGGAGCTCTCGTTCTTCCGTGTCCTCGAGGACGGAATGCCGTCATCGCTGACGATCCCCGTCCTGCTCACCGAGGCGGGTTCGCGCAGCGTGCCCGAGGTCATCGGCTGGGGCTCGGGCCGGTGGTACGACATGTTCGAGGTCCAGGAGATGGAGGCGCCGATGGCGCTGCTCTCCCACGTCGATGTCGATGCCGAACCTGCATGGCGCGAGGCCGTGAACACGGTGTGCGCCGTCGACTCCGGTTCGATCGGGGCCTACAACGCCCACGCCGCGGAGATGGGTCGGCGCATCGGCGAACTCCACACGGACATGGCCGCCGAGTTCGGTGTCGTCGAGGGCGCCGGCGAACCGACGAAGCAGCTGGTGCAGAAGTGGGTCGAACGCATCGACTGGGCGCTGGGTCGGGCACCTCTGGCCTTGGATTCGCTGGTCCCGGAGCTGCGAGGCCACCGTGCCCGGCTGCAGGGACTCGAGACCATCGGCACCCTGCAGAAGATCCACGGCGAGCTGACGCTGGACCATGTGGTCAGCTCGTCGACCGACGGCTATTCGGTTGTGAAGTTCACGGATTCGACGACTTCGGACCCCAAACCGGCAGCCTTCGACCTCGTGGCCCTGCTGCGCAGCATCGACTATGCAGCCGGTTTCGCTCGCCTGCAGCGCACCGACGCCCTCGACTCCGAGGACGGCTCGCTGGTCGTCAGCGGCTTCGGCAATGATCCGGGAGCGCTTCGCAAGATCTTCGACTCGCCCGAATACCTGTGGGCCTCGCAGGTGCAGAACTCGCTGCTGTCCGGGTATTCGCGCGCTCGCGGTGACAGCATCGGGCTGAGCGATCCGGTGCTGCGGGCGGCACTGGTCGACCGACTTCTCGTCGAGGTCGTCACCGAGTTGCGCAATCGCCCGAACTGGCTGTCCGTGCCGCTGGCCACGCTCACCCTCGTGCTCAAGGGCAAGCCGTCCCGCACCGAGGAGGCCGCAGAGACTCGTCCAGCTGGGCCGATTCCGGCGATGCCGTTTCAAATGCGGTCGAGGACTCACCGGATCCGGTGACGCTGCCGCCGGTGTTGCTGGTGTTGCCGGAGCGGCGGACTCAGATGCGGATACTGAGCCGAACGACTCCTTCGCCGTGGCTCCTCCTGCCGCCGAGGCGACCGCCGCCGATTCGGAATCGGTTGCCGCTGCACCCCGGGGAACCTCGGGTGCCGTCGCCGCCGCGATCGCGAACTCGGACTCTGAGAGCTCGGAGGCCGAAGAGTCGGGTTCCGAGGGATCGGCTGTCGAAGAGCCATCTGCAGTCAGTGAAGCGGTCGAAGGTGCCGAGGCAGAGTCCGAAGCCGAGGTCGCCGAAACCAACGAGTCCGAGGCAGGTGAGTCCGCAGCGGACGAGGTCGAGGTCGCCGATACCGCGGAGAACTCCATTGGCGCGGTCGCGGATCCCGACATCGACGATGTCGAGGACTCCACCGTGGTCCCGCCCCAGGACGATGCGCCCGAAGCGGTTCCGGCTCCAGCTCCGGCTGACGACGAGGAATTCGTCGAGGAGGAGGAACCGGAAGTTCCGGTCCGTCGAGTCCCGGCCTCTTTCGCAGCGCGAGGGGCCACCTCTGAAGACGCCGATAGCACCGGCCATGAATCGCAGCCAACCAAGCCGAAGGATGCGCCGAAACTCGGTCACACGTGGAGTGAGCGTTCGCAGAGCTCTGGCAGCGACCGCGGAACATTCGGCGAGCAGGTCTCCGACCGGCAGGGTAAGAGCCGCGACGATGCCGCGGCAGGGCCCGACGAATCATCGGAGCGGTCCGACGACTCGAATTCTGCGGAAGGTTCGGTGTTCGATGACCTCCTGGGTACTGAGCGCAAGCGGAACCGGATGAAGAAGCGGAAGAAGGACTGACCGCCTCTGCGGGCCGGTCGCCTCGGTGCCCGTCGCGGACTGCGCCGGTCGTGGACTGAGCCAGTGACATTCTTGCGTGCATCCGCCAATTGGCAGATGCCGTTGCGGTTGTGAGAAACTATGGTGGCTCGGCCTCGCGTCGAGCAGGCCGGGTTCATTCCATCTCTGTCACAGGCGTGGAGGAACCGAGGGAAGCGTGTCCGAGCGGCCGAAGGAGACGGTCTTGAAAACCGTTGTGCGGCAACCCCGCACCGTGGGTTCGAATCCCACCGCTTCCGCCCAGTGAAGAGCCCCCGAACTCAACGTCATCTGCGAAGAGTTCGGGGGCTTCCGCTCGTTCAAGGCCAAGCGCGCTTTTCGATAGGCAGACCTACCGATAACCGCGCTTGGCCTTGTATGACGAGATTCCTGCGATGCGGCGCTTGAACGACGGCCGGAGTGGCGCCGCTGCCGCAGATCCAGCCGTGCAGCCTCAGTCCCGGACCGGCTCTCCCGGTTCGGGAGCCCCGGGGGTCGAACCACCGGCCGCCTCGGCCACTTCGGGCTCGGACATCTCGGCATCGGCCTCGGGGTCGTCGAAGCTGCGTACTGACCGCTTGAAGCCACGGGTCAGCACGGCCAGGTACACGATGCCGATCACCAGCCAGATGATTCCGCCGATGAGCGCGGTCCCGTGCAGGCTCACCCACAGGATTCCTGTGAGGATCGCACCGATCGCCGGCATGACGACGAAGCTGAATGCCGACTTGAAGTCCTTGACCTGCTTGGTCCGGAACGCATAGTGGGCGATGACCGTGAGGTTGACGAAGGTGAAGGCGATGAGCGCACCGAAGTTGATGAGCGCGGAGATGAGCTCGAGACTGAATGACATCGCGAACAGGCATACCGCGCCGACGAGCACGATGTTGAACACCGGGGTGTGCGTCTTCGGGTTGATGTAGCCGAAGGCTCTGCGCGGCAGCACGCCGTTGCGGCCCATGACGAGCATCATGCGCGAGACGGACGCGTGCGAGGCCAGCCCCGAAGCGACGGTCGCGGCGAATGCCGCTGCCACGAAGAATAGCTGGAAGACGTGGCCGCCGGTGATCATGCCGATCTCCGGCAGCGGATCGTCGACGATGGTGAACTGCGAGTTGTCGGGGAAGAGCAGCTGTGCAAAGTAGCCGGCGACGAGGAAGATGAGGCCGCCGGCGAGGACGGTGAGCATGATCGCCTTCGGCATGAGGCTGACATGCTTGGCTTCATTCGTGTACATCGTCACGGCGTCGAAGCCGATGAATGAGAAGCACACGACGGTCGCGCCGGTGAGAACCGCGCCGAGGTGGACGCCCTCATGGATGAAGGGCTCCGGGCTGAACACCACTCCGGCCCCTTCGCCGGCGTTGAGCTGTATGACGGCGAGCACGCAGAATGTGGCGACGAGAACGACCGCGAAGACGAGGAGGATGCCGTTGATGTTCGCGGTGCCCCGCATCGAGGACAGCACGATGCCGGTCATGACGATCGTATAGACGACGACCCACACCCATGCCGGGGCGTCGGGCACCATCGACTCCATATAGAGGCGGATGATGAGGCAGTTGACCATCGGCAGCAGCAGATAGTCCAGAAGGGAGGTCCATCCGACGAGGAAGCCGAGCGCCGGTGACATCGTCTCCCGCGTATAGGTGTACGCCGACCCCGCGGTGGGGAAGACCTTGACCATCTTGCCGTAGCTGAAGGCCGTGAAGATCATGACGATGAGAGCAACGAGGTACGCCGCCGGAACAGCTCCGTTCGTCTGTTCCGAGACGATTCCGAATGTGTCGAAGACGACCGTCGGCGTCATATAGCCGAGCCCGAGTCCGACGATGGACCACAGTCCGAGGTTGCGCTTCAGTGAGCCAGAGGCAGCCATATCAATCCTCCCCAATGAGTCTTGCCGCCCACCGAGCCGTTGATGTCGACATCGACGCTCGGAAGTGATGTGCGTCATGATCTTAACGGTCAAAGTACCGAAAACGAAAACCTCGCCGAGGATAAACCCGAAAATCCGTGCGAGATCGTGATGATTCCGATGAAAAACGTCAAATATGGCAACGATATCGGTAGTCCCAACAGGCATCGCCGAATTAAGTTATCGAACGAACCGTCAGTACCGACGGAAAACAGAGTAGATTGCAGTCAACGGACAATGTGGCACCACGGAGAGGTGTGAGAGAAGTATGGCGATCGAAACGCTCAGTTCCCAGCAGTCGGCGGCATGGAAGGATCGCGTCCTGCCTCCGGTCGAAAAAGTCGCCGAAGGAGTCTGGGCCCTTCCGGTCCCGATCCCGAACAACCCACTTGTCTACACCTATTGCTATGCCATCGCCGACGGAACCGGCGCCGTCCTCATCGACCCGGGCTGGGACGGCAAGGACCAGTACCTGGCGCTCAACTCGGCGCTTAACGACCTCGGCTTCAAGGTCGCCGACATCCATGGAATCGCGATCACCCACTATCACCGCGACCACATCGGGCTCGTGCCCGCACTGCTCGCGAAGAACCCCGACGCCTGGGTCGCGATGCACGGCGAGGACCTGCGTGCGATCAAACGCTTCTACACCAATGCCGTCGACCTCGGTACCGGCATCGATCCCAACCTCGACATCGCCCGTGCCTACGGTGTGCCTGAGGGCCGCTGGGCCGAAGTCGAGAGCCTCCAGGCCGGATCGAGCAAGGGCGGGTCGAAGAGCGACTCGATGGACCTGTACAAGCAGGCGATGAGCCAGTTGCCCGAGAACATCCACGTCCTCGACGACGGCACCGAACTCCCGCTCGATGAGGGCCGCGTAACTGCTATGTGGACGCCGGGACACACTTACGGACACTCGGCGTTCGTCCGCGACGAGGACAAACTGTTCTTCTCCGGCGACCACGTGCTGCCGACGATCACCCCGAACATCGGCCTCGATTCCGGCGCGATCACGCACAGCCTCGGCGACTACCTGCGCTCGTTGGAAAAGATCGGCCAGCTCGACGAGGACGTTGCGGTGCTGCCGGCCCACGGCTTCCGCTTCACCGGACTCCACGACCGCAAGGTCGAGCTCGTCGAACACCACCACGAGCGCCTCGGTGAGATCCGTGCGCGGATGGAGGCCACCGACGACCACAGCGTCTACTCGATCGCTGCCGGCCTGCACTGGTCTCGCGGCTTCGAGAGCCTGCACAACTTCAATCTCTTCGCCGCCCTTGCCGAAACCGCCGCGCACATGCATTATCTCGGTATCGACATCGGCGTCGGCTCTCTCGTCGGCAAGGACTGAGCCGCCGGCCGAAGGAGGAGGCATCATGAGCACTGAATTCGTCCCCGCCGCCGAGGTGCGGCCCACGACCTTCGCCGTCCGTGCGAGCGACCACGTCGCCCGCGGCCGGCAGCGCGGCGAGGAACTCCGAACGGGAATCGCCTCTGCCTTGCACGCGTATCGGCGCTACTTCTCGCACCTGTCCATCGCCGAAGCGGCCGTGCAGTCAGCGGCAGCATCGAGTCTTGAGCGACTCCGAGAATGGTGGCCGACCGGCGCCGAGGAGGTCGAAGCTGTGGCCGCCGGTGCCGACATCGACGTCGCCGAGCTCATGGAGATCATCGCCCGCACCGAGATCATGACCCTGGCGACGGCCGCGCCGACCGAATGCTCGACCGTGAGCCACACCAGCCCGGGGGCATCCGTAGCCGCGCAGAACTGGGATTGGGCGGCGGACTTCTCCACCCTGTGGCACTTCAACGATGTCGGTTCCGTGCCCGGGCAGCACCGGCATGTGGGCATCGCCGAGTTCGGAATGCTCGGCAAGATCGGTCTCAATGAGGCCGGCGTCGGCGTGCTGCTCAACATCCTCAAACACGCCGGTGACGAGGCCGGGGGAGTGCCCATCCACATGATCCTCGCCCGGGTCCTGGCCGAAGCGGACACCCTCACCGAGGCGCTCGAGATCATCGACTCGGCCCCGACCTCATCGTCGTCGATCATCACCGTCATCACCGCCGAGGCGGCCGTCCAGGTCGAGATCGCCGGTGCACTCAAGCGCGAACGCCGGGCACGGGCGACGAGTCAGAGCGACGGAGAGACGGGGAAGTCCGGGTTCCTCATCCACACGAACCACTTCCTGCATCCGGATCTGCTCGACGGTGCGATGGAGCTGCGCCCCGATTCGACCTCGCAGGAGCGTTACCGTCACCTCGCCGAGGCGGTCGTGCGCTTCGAAGCCGACCGTGTAGGAGCGCGAGCAGGGGCGGGCTCGTCCGACGGTGCGGTCTCATCCGGCCGTGCCGCCGCATCCGACGGCGAGGGGCACGCGCCCGTGACGGTCGGTGATCTCACGAAGCTGCTGACAACGGAGCCGGGGGAAGCCCCTGTGTGCTGCACTCCGGCGCCCGACGCCGCGTACGGAAATCGTTCGGCGACCCTGGTGAGCGTGCGCATCGATCCGGCACGTAAGCAGATCGACCTCGCTCCCGGCTCGCCGGCCGAAGGCTTGAACGGAAACCGCCGCTTCCAACTCTGAATCCGCGGCGGTCCCACGCGTCGGGTCAGTCGGAACTCTCGGCCGCCTCGGCGGCTTCCTGCTCGCGCATCTCGATGACCGCGTCGAGGGCGGACGCGATCGCATCGTCGTTCTCCAGCGCTGCCTGGATGAGTCGCCAGGGCACGAGGTCGAGATTCTGGTCGCCGATGACGAAACGGATGAACGGCTGCTTGCTGCGTGGATCGTCAGCCTCGAGCCCGGCGCCGTAACGCCACTGGCCGAAGGCGATGCGGCGCACCGTCTCGCCGATGAATCGCATGGCGCCGGCGGTGAAGGGAGTCTCGTCCTCGGCGATCATGTCGTCGGGGCCGTCATAGCGGACTGCGACCTGCTTGCCAAGGCGGGCGAGGCTCTCCCGGTCGAAGCCCCATGAGCTCGGATCGGCCTGCTCTTGGGTCCAGGCGGCGATGCCCGGTTCAACGGTGCCGATGAAGCGGGAGAGGAATTCGACTTCTTCTTCGCTGGAATTCTCGGCATTGAGCGCGCCGAGCGAGAGTCCCGTGCACTTGCGTCGCGGCTGGCCGTCCCCGCCGAGGAGCTCCCTGGCTTTCTCGAGCACTGCGGTGAACACCTCGGCACTGCGCTGGTCGACGGCTGCCAGCACGATGCCCACCAGCGGGATCGGCTCACCGGCGGCCGGACCGTCGGCATTGTCGGGACGGATGAACGGCATCCCGTTGCCCGTCGACTCGTCGTGGTCCCAGGCCCCGCCGATCGCACGCAGATAGGTTTCGCCGAGGTAGCGGATGAGTCCTTCGAAGAAGCGGCGGTGCTCCGGTTTGAGGATCTCCTCGGTGTTAGGGAACTTCGAGAGCACGAAGAGTTCGAGCATCGGCAGTGACTTCGGCCCGAAGTCCTTCGGGAACTTCACGGTCCCCCCGTCCTCCTTCTCGAAGGTTTCGGGGAGGTCGGCGAGGACGAACGCGCCGAGGCGGACGTCCATATTGTTGATGAAAGCAGAGAATTCGCGCTGGAGTTCGTTCACGGGCACCACCTTAGTGCCTTGAGCGGCATCGTCGAGCGTGTTCAGTCCTCGTCGCCGGGACAGAAGTCGATGAGGTACATGAGGACTTCGACGATGAGGCTCGGGTCGATGTCGACGTGCTCATCCATCGCTTTGCCTGCCGCCGCAGTCAGCGCGATCCGGTTGAACACGGAGATGATGACCGTGAGGAAATCGCCGATCGGCTGCTTCGTCGTGGCGCCGGCGACGTCGAGGGCTGTGGTCACGAGTGCGGCCAGCCGGTCCAGCTGAGTGGCGTTGAGCTCGACATAGCGGGCGTGGAGGTGCGGCACCCGCAGGCAGTAGAGCTCGATCTCCTGTTCGGTGATCGTCTCGGCGACGGTCTGCTTCTTCTCATTGAAGACATCGTCGATGAACTGCGTCATCAGGGCTTTGATCTCCGGCACCTCGGCAGTGGCCATGAGCTGCTCAGACCACCGCTGGATCGTGTCGTCGAGGCGATCGAGATTCTCCGAGATGCGCATCTCGATGATTGCGAGCACCAGATCGTCACGGCTGGAGAAGTTCGAATAGAACGCCCCTCGGGTCAGACCTCCGGCCTCGCAGATCTCCTCGATTGAGGCGCCGTCGATGCCGCGGACGGCGAAGACCGAGGTGCCGGCCTGAACGAGGGTGGATCGGGTCTGGCGTCTGCGTGGGCTGAGTTCGTCTGTGTTCATCGTCATTTCGCGGCGGTGGTCCTGTCGGCGGCTGAGCATCCTATGAGAATCTGCACGAATCCTGGGATCCATTTGCATGGATGGTGGGTAGTGCACAACAATACAATACTGTATCCAATACACTTTTGTATCGAGGTTTTCGTGTCAACTTTCCTCTACGCCCTGGGCCGTCGTGCGTATCGGACCCCGTGGCGATTCATCGCCGCGTGGCTGCTGATCTTCGTCCTCGTCGGTGCCGGAGTCGCCGCCTTCGCCAAGGACTTCGACAACGACTTCACGCTCCCGGGCTCGGAGGCGCAGACCGCTCTCGACTCGATGAAGTCGACGTTCCCCGAAGCCGCGGGTGTCTCCGCCTCGGTGATCGTCGTCGCCGACGACGGCGATTCGGTCGAGGACGAGAAGTACAAGGACGCGATCGAAGATGAGATCGAACGCATCGAGGATCTTCCGCATGTCGACACGGTGACCTCCCCGTACTCCGACCTCGTCGAAGGCGCCATCAGCAAGGACGAGACGGCGGCCATGATCTCCGTCCAGTACGACGGGACTCAGCAGGACGTCGGAGAGGACGCCGGCGACAACCTCATCGAGGCCCTCGACCCGCTGCGCGATGCCCTGCCCGGAGCGGAGGTCGAAGGCGGCGGTGAACTCTTCCAGATCACCGGTGTCGAGATCTCCTGGGTCGAAGGCATCGGCGTCGTCATCGCCTTCATCGTCCTCCTGCTCACCCTCGGGTCCTTCCGCGCTGCGGGCATGCCGCTGATCACGGCGCTCATCGGCGTCGGCATCTCCGTGCTGCTTATCGTCGGCGGCACCGCATTCGCGACGATCAACTCCTCGTCGATCATGCTCGCGCTCATGCTCGGCCTCGCCGTGGGCATCGACTATGCGCTCTTCATCGTCTCCCGCGCCCGCGACCTCCTCGCCGAAGGCCACGACCCCATCGAGGCGACCGGACGCGCCGTCGCGACCGCCGGATCCGCCGTCGTGTTCGCGGGCATGACCGTGATGATCGCCCTGTTGGGACTCTCCCTGGCCGGAATCCCCTTCCTCACGATCATGGGCATCGGCGCCTCCGGCTCCGTCGCCGTGGCCGTGCTGATCTCCCTGACGATGGTCCCCGCCCTGCTGGGACTCGTGAAGGCCAAGATCACCCCGAAGCCGACGAAGCGCTACCGGAAGGCCTACGCCGCGGCCGCTCAGCGGGCGACGGCGGGCACGGCCGCCTCGGCGACGGGATCATCGACCTCCACCGAGGCGGTTGAGAGCTCCGCATCCACCCCCGCCGAGGTGACCGACCCGGCGCTGCGGGAGAAGATCGCCGACGAGGCGCGCGCCGAGGGCGGCGATCCGTACCCGCCGACGATCATGAACAGGTTCTTCGCCGGATGGCTGAAGGTCGTCACGAAGATCCCGCTGCTGACCATCGTCGTCATCGTCGGCGGACTCGCGCTCTTCGCGATCCCCGCCGCTCAGCTCCAGCTGTCCCTGCCCACCGCGGGTGACCAGGAGCAGGGCACCCCGGCACGGGCGACCTACGACCTCATCGACGAACACTTCGGACCCGGCTACAACGGGCCTCTGGTCATGACCAGCCAGATCGTGACCAGCGATGATCCGCTCGGTGACGTCGAGGAGATCGAGGAGCGCATCGAGACGGTCGACGGCGTCGAACAGGTCATCATGGCCACCCCGAACCGGGATGCCACCGTCGGGCTCTTCCAGATCATTCCGACCACCGCCTCCGACGACCCGGCGACCCTCGACACGGTTGACCGGCTGCGGGACCTGAGCACGGAGATCGAGGACGACTTCGACTTCGACACCGCCGTCACCGGTGCCACTGCGATCCAGATCGACGTCTCCGACCAGCTCGGCAAGGCTCTGCTGCCCTTCGGCATCTTCGTCGTCGGACTCTCCATCATCCTGCTCATGATGGTCTTCCGATCCGTCGCGGTGCCGATCAAGGCCACCGGCGGCTTCCTCCTGTCCGTCTTCGCCTCCTTCGGCACGGTCGTCCTCGTCTTCCACGACGGACTCTTCGCCGCGCCCTTGGGCATCGACGGGACGGGACCGGTCATCAGCTTCCTGCCGATCATCGTCATGGGCATCCTCTTCGGCCTGGCCATGGACTACGAGGTGTTCCTTGTCTCCGGCATGCGCGAAGCCTATGTCCACGGGGCCTCGGCCAAGGAGGCCATCAGAGCCGGCTTCGCCTCATCGGCCCGCGTTGTCTCGGCCGCGGCGATCATCATGTTCTCCGTCTTCGCGGCCTTCGTGCCCGCCGGCGAACCGATCATCAAATCGATCGCGCTCGCCCTGGCGTCGGGCATCTTCGTCGACGCCTTTCTCGTGCGCATGTCGCTGGTGCCGGCGATCATGCAGCTGCTCGGCGACAAGGCCTGGTGGCTGCCGAAGTGGCTCGACAGGATCCTGCCGCGACTCGACGTCGAAGGCGAAGGCCTTGCCCACGAGGTGGCCCTGCGCGACTGGCCGGAACCGAACTCTGACTACCGCGTCTACGGTCGCGGCATCGGCGTGTACTCCGGCGACCGCGGCTTCGCCCGCGTCGACATCTCCCTGCTGCCCGGCCAGATCCTCGTCGCCAGTGGTGCCGCCCGTCGGGCCCTCCTGCTGGCCGTCTCCGGTCGTGTCGGACTCACGGCTGGTGAGATGAAGATCGGCCAGCAGGTCCTGCCCGAGCACGCCGGACGGGTCCGTCGCCAGGTTCCCTACCTCGACCTCAGTCGGAGTGAAGCCGACCAGGCGATCAGTCCGCGCGACATCTCTCGGATGGCCGCCTCGGCGCCGGATCTGCTCGTCATCGACGGAGCGGAGAAGCTCGCGACAGGAGCACGGGACTCGGCCGGACCGGCACGGGACCTGCGCGACCTCCTGCCGCGGCTCGTCGCCGACGGCACGACGGTCATCCTCGGCATGCCCGACGCGGATGTGACCGGGATCTTCAGCCCCGAAACGAACTACTTCCACCTCGACCTCGACGAAGCTCGATCCGATGAGCGAGGCGGAACCGACAGCGAATCAGACGGCGAACACACCCACGCCGTCGACAGCACCAACATGGAAGGTGTGCAGTCGTGAGACTCGAACGTGCGAACTCGAAGAAGCCGGTGAACTGGCTCTCCCTCCTCGGGCTGGTCCTCATCCCGATCATCGTGGCGGCCGGATTCATCCTCGCCACGTGGAAGAGCGGCGATCGTCTCGAGACCATCGAAGCCGCCATCGTCAACAACGACGACGGAGCGAAGGTCGACGGCAAGACCGTGCCGATCGGGCGGCAGCTGACCAGCGGTCTGGTCGGTGAGGACGAGAACAACATCCACTGGGTCATCACCGACGAGGAGGATGCGCAGAACGGGCTGTCCGACGGCAGGTACGCCGCGAAGCTGACGATCCCCGAAGGCTTCTCCCGCGCTGTGACCTCGGTCGACGATGCGAAGTCGGCGACGCAGACGCAGCTCGACGTCGACGTGTCCGGGACCGCGCCCGCGCTGGATACGCAGATCTCCCGATCGGTCGCCGAGGTGGCTCGGACGACCTTCAACACGCAGATGACCGAGACCTACCTCGACAACATCTACGTCGGCTTCAACAAGATGGGCGAGCAGATGAAGGACCTCGGCGACGCTGCCGGGGAGCTCGACAAGGGCGCCGAAGGCCTCAAGGAAGGCACCGGCCAGTCGGCTGAGGGCGCCGGCGAACTGTCGAAGGGCATGAAGCAGCTCGGCGACAACGGCGGTGAGCTCAAGTCCGGAGCCACGGAGCTGTCGAAGGGTGCCGGCGAACTGTCCAAGGGCGCCTCGCAGATGTCCGGCGGCCTGAACGAACTCGACAAGCAGACATCGAAGCTGCCCGAAAGCACGCAGAAGTTGGCCGACGGTTCCGGTGAGCTCTCCGACGGTGTGAACGAGTACACGAAGTCCATCGACGAGATCATCAAGGGCTTCGCCGGATCCGGTGACTCGGGTGAAGGCGGCCTCGGTGACATCACGAAGGGAGGCAAGGAGCTCGAGAAGGGCGCCGAGGGCGTGTCCACAGGTGCGTCCGGTCTCTCCGATGGACTGCACCAGTATCAGGACGGACTGAAAGACGGCGCCGACAAGGCCGATCAGCTGGCCGGGACGAAGCCGGATCTCGACGCGCTCGTGGCTGCCGGCATCATGACCGCCGCCGAGGCGGAGCAGGCACGGACCGAGATGTGCCCGACCGGCACTCCGGACGAGGTCTGCAAGGGTATTGAACAGGCCTACGCTCAGGGACTGCTCAACGGCACCTCGGGCGGTCTGAATCAGGCTGCCGACGGGCTCGACGAGAAGGACCCGAACACCGGAAAGTCCCTCCTCGGCGGTTCCGATGAACTCGCCAAGGGCGCATCGCAGCTTTCCGACGGTGTGACCAAGTTCGTCAAGGGACTCGAGGACGGCCTCGGTGACCTGATGACGGGCATGGAGGACATCTCGAAGAATGCTCCGAAGCTGCTCGAGGCCTCGAAGGGACTGCGCGACGGAGCCGCCGGAGTCGCCGACGGCAACCAGCAGCTCGCCGACGGTATGCCGGCCCTGTCCAAGGGTATCGGCAAGGTCGCAGACGGCTCCTCCGAACTCTCCGACGGTGCCGGGCAGCTCAGTGATGGACTGGACGAATACAGCATCGGTGTCGGCAAGTACACCGACGGTGTCTCCGAAGCCGCGACCGGCACCTCCGAACTGGCGGCCGGCCTGGACAAGCTCGATGAGGGCACAGGCAAGTACGCGAAGGGCGTGAGCAAGTTCGCCGACGGTGTCCAAGACGGCGCGGACGAAGTGCCGTCCTACACGGCTCCGGAGCGTGACCGCCTGGCCAAGGTCGCCTCGGCGAATATCGAATCCCCTGACACGGACAATGTCACGGATGTGCTGGCGGGATCGACGATCGCGCTGCTGATCATGCTCGCACTGTGGATCGGCGGACTCGTCACCTACACGGTGCTCAAGCCGATCCCGGCGTGGGCTCTGCTCTCGACGAAGTCCTCGTTCGCCGTCTGGGCGCGCGGACTGCTGCCCGGCCTCGTCGTCGGCGTGCTGCAGGCGCTTGTGCTCTCGATCCTCGCAGTCACCGTGATGGACATCGACGCGATCCAAGGCTTCGACATCGCGGTGCTCACGTTCGTCTCAGCGATCGTGTTCATGATCTTGAACTTCGCCCTCGTGGCGTGGTTCGGGGGAGTGGGCAGGTTCCTCTCGGTCATCGCCGTCGTGCTGGCCGTGGCGGGTCGGACGATCGGAGCGGTGCCGCAGTTCTTCGACTTCGTGGCGCCGATCCTGCCGCTGACTCCGTCAATGAACGGCTTCGCAGCGATCGCTGCGGGCACCACCGGGCAGGCTGCCGCCTACGGAGGACTGCTCGCCTGGGCGGTCATCGGCATCGTGATGTCGCTGCTGGCCATCGTCCGCGCACGGACCACGAAGCCCGAAGCCGCCCTCGAAATGGCGTAGCCGCCGCGGGGCGCGGGGCGCCGTCTAGGACGGCCCTGGGGCGTCGCACCTGGCACGTCTGCGAACAGCACGGTTTAAGGCGAACAGCACCTGTTTGAACAGGGGCTAATCGCCTTAAACCGTGCTATTAGCGTCAGTGGGCTGAGGAAGGCTGTTTTGGTCTCGTCTTCTCTGGACGGGACAATTTCCTCGGTGAGCAGTTCAGAGAAAGGTGTACCTATTGCGCCCCGAGGCGCGGGGCGAGTCTGCGAACAGCACAGTTTGAGGTGAATAGCTCTTGTTTGAAACAGGGCTGTTCACCTTAAACGGGGTAGTTCGCGTTCGGTGGTCGGTGTCTGGAGCGCGGCGAAGACGTGCCGGGCTTCAGAGGAGGTCGAGGATCGCCTCGGCGGCGGCGTGCGAGTCGTTGAGCGTGGCCGCATCGGTGCCCGGATTCGCGGCGATTGCCAGACCCCACTGCTTCGACGACAGCTGGATCGACAGCGCGAATCGGCGCGGGTGGACGTTGCCCTCGACATCGATCGTGCGATAGGGCCGAGGCGTGAGTGCGAGTCCGTTGAGGAACTTCTCCCGACCGTCGTCCAAGGTCAGACGGGCCGCAGTGAGCTGACCTCTCTCTAACATCCCGTACAGCAGAACGTCCGCTGCCCGCGAGACGGAGTTCGTCGGGGATGCGGCATCGATGACGACACTGCCCGTGATCTCGCCGGCGGCCTGCGCCGAGGTGACCGTGAAGATCTCCGGTCGCGGTGCCTGAGCCCCGTTGACGGGCGCATCCGCATTCGCCCCGGACACCTCTTCCGCACCGGGCGCATCCGCTTTCGCCGCGGACACTGTGCCGGCGTCTGCCGCAGTCGCGTCGAGTGCGGCCTGGTTCTCTTCGATGCGCATATCGGGGCCGATGAAGGACACGATTCCCGCCTCGGCGAGGGCGATGAGTTCGGCGATCCGCTGCGGGGGAGGCCCATCGCAGATGCCCGAGACGAAGCCCTCGAACCAGCCGAGGATCTCCATGTCGATGCTCACGCGGTCGATATGGCCTGCGACGATGAGCTCCTTGAGCAGCAGGCGGGACTGCCAAAGCACGGTGAAGAGCGCCTTCTCCGGGCTGCCGGTCGGACCTGCCAGAGAGCTGCGCAGGTCGGTGCGCAGGAAGTCGAGCATCCACTCGTGCAGGGACCCCTGCTCGCCGGGTTCACGGCTGGTGAAGAGCTCGCCTTCGAGCGGGTTGAGCAGAGTGTGCAGAGACATGCGGTCGGCGGGATCGGGCACGAGTGCCTCTTCGACCTCCGACCAGGCGAAAGCCTCGCGGGTGACGCGGCCTTGGCGGGCAGCCTCCTCGGTGGTCGTGGCACTGGCCTCTGCACGAGCAGTCGCCGCCCCACTGACCTCGGCACGAGCGGTCGCGGCAGCCCCGGCCTCGGCAACACCGGCATCGCCCGCCGACTGCGGGTGGGTCTCCTGCCAGGTGCGGCGGGTCAGGTGGCGTGAGACCGCCTCGCCGATGGCCTCGCGCAGCTGGCCGGGATCATCGGCGAACGCTTCGGGACGGACCTGGGAGAGCGTGTGATAGTACGCCAGGCGCAGGTCGGCGAGGATGAGCGGCCACAGCTGATCATTGAACCGGGCACCGGCCTTGCGCTCCCCGTCGAGGTTCTCGAGGCCCGCGAGGAGCGCGATGTTGTCCTTCGTGAAGTACCGCAGGGGCCAGTCCCGCCGAGGATGTTCATGACAGATCGGTTTGCTGCGGTACGGGATTCCGCGTCGTGACCCCAGTGCCAGCCGCGGTTCGTCACCGCTGGGCACATACCGCAGCAGTCCGCCGGGCTGCGCCTCATAGCGACCGCCGCGCTCATGAGTGAACAGGGTCTGCAGGTCGAAGTAGTTGAGCCCCATTCCACGGACGATGACCCGCTCACCGGGGGCCACCTCGGCGACGGGGGTTTCTGCGGGCAGACCCTGCGGCAGGTAGAGCCCGCCGCACAGCTCGGCGAACGCGGCCAGGCGGGCGCGCTCCTCGGGCTGGGCGCTGGGAATGTGACCGACGGCGAGCACGACGGCGCTGGCGACGATCGTCGTGCCGTTCTGGCAGCGCACGAGCTGCTCGGGGACAGTGGCTCGTGAACTCTCTGCCACCGATCGGGGGAGGTCCATCGCGGGCAGGTCGATGACGGATTCGGCCTTCGTCGGGTGTTCGACGATCTCGATGAAGTCCGGTGCGCCTTCGCGGATGCGCTGGTAGGCGTCGCGGAGGTAGCGGCCGTAGAGGCTGCGGCTGGGGAAGGTCGAGTGCAGCGGTTCGGTGCCGCCGTTCGCAAGGTACCACTCGGCCATGGACGGTCCGGTTGGTGCTTCGTCGGGGCCGAGGAAGCTGCAGCTGGAGTCGGGGAAGACGGTCTGCTCGGCGATGGTGGTGTTCATCAGCAGAGACTCGGGTTGGTCGGTGCGCCACACGATTCCCGCGCCGGGCGGGTACGGGTCGATGAGGTGGATGGTCAGCGCAGTCTCGGTGGTGGCGTCAGCCGCGCTGCGGGACGCGCCGACGGCGCCGGCGAAGCGCTTCGCCGCCAGCGCCACGAGCCTCTCCAGAACGGTGAGACCCCGCGGTCCGACACCGATGATCGCGACCGCGGGGACAGGAGTCTGTGGAGCCTGGCTCACCCCTGCTCGCCGGTTCCGCCGTCGGGTCCGGGGTAGCCGGGGAAGTCGTCACCGGGCTTGAACCCCTTCGGGTAGCACTTGCCTTCGGCGTTGGGCTCACCCGGCGTTGTCGCTTCGGTGGCGTCCGCCTCGGCGCCGGCTTCATCGGTGGATCCGTCCGCGGAATCGGCCGGTTCCTCGGTGGCGGCGTCTTCTGTGCTGTCCTCGGTCGGCTCCGCGCTGTCCTCGGATTCCTGGGACTTGCTGCCGTCGTTCGTCGGCTTCGGGGTCTCCTCGCCGTCGGATGCGCCCTTGACCTCGCCGAGGATCCACTTGTGGAGGACGTCGAAGTCGGGGTCGTAGGTCGGGGTGACGTCATTGTTGATCTGGACTGTGGTGACGTCGCCCTTCTGCATCATCATGGCGAGTTCGATGAAGGCCGGGATCTCGTTCTGCGGGATCGACGTGGCGATGTTCCGTGTCGCGGAGTTCGCGAGCTTCGGATAGGCCGTGGCGATCTCCTGCGGGTCGATCTGTTCGAGAGTGGTCTTGAGCATCCGCTGCTGACGGCACATGCGGTCGTAGTTGTCGCTGCCTTCACGGGAGCGGACGTACCAGAGTGCGTCCTTGCCCTTGAGCGTCTGCGGGCCCGGATCGACCCAGCCGTAGACCTCGTTCTTCACACCCGACATCGATTTTCCGCCGCCCATCGGGATCGGGCGTTCGACGTCGATCTTGACCCCGCCTATGGCGTCCACGACGTCTTCGAATCCGGCCATGTCGACCGAGGCCCAATAGTCGAGTTTGAGGCCCAAGGAGCCTTCGACGGCCTGCATCGTCGTCCACATTCCAGGTTCGAGACCGTGCGCATTGCCGATCTGATCCGGGTTCTGTTCGCCCCACTGCCACACGGCGTTGATGAGGTCCTGCGAAGGGTCGCCGGAGGGGCGGAATCCGTCGGGCCAGGCCTTTTCGAGTTCGCTGCCTTCGGGGAAGACCGGGAACGCGAGATTGCGGGGCACGGAGATGAGCGCGGCGTTGCCGGTCTTCGTGTCGATGGAGGCCACGAGCATCGTGTCCGGGCGGGTGCCTTCACGGTCGTCGCCGTTGTCGCGGCCCATGAGGAAGACGTTGATATAGGGCTTGTCGGCCCAGAGATCCTCGGCGCTGTGGGCCTTGCCGGTGCTGTCGCCGAAGAGGCTGGCCACCGTGTCGGACTGCACGCGGGCGAAGACCGATCCGACGCCCAGCGGGATGCCGATGATGAGCGCCAGCGAGACGACGAGGACGCCAGCCATCTTGTTCTGCCAGGGCCGGTATCGGTGCCCGCGGCGCAGCCCGAGGTGGGACACGACCATCACGAGGATCCAGATCACGGCCACGAGCACGGCGGCGATGGCGAGGAAGTTCAGCAGAGACGGGCTGGCGACGATCGTGGCAACCGCGCGCACCGGTCCCTTGACCAGCAGGTAGATGAGCCCGACGAGCAGAATGAGGACGAAGAGACCGAACACGATGAGTCCGGCGGGCCGGAAGCGTGTGCGCAGCAGTCCGACTCCGGGCAGAAGGGTGCTCAGCGAAGTCCAGCCGACGAGGCTGGGGAACGACTCGCCGAGGCGGGAGGAATGACGGCGGGACCGTCCCGGTTCGTGACCGGTCGACTTCTCGTCGTCGGCAGAGTCAGACTTGCGAGATGCTCTCGCGGCAGACGACTTGCCGACGACCGCCGCGCTTCCTGCGCCGACAGCTGCTGCGGCCGCGGCGCCTCGTGCTGCCCGTGCGCCGGAGGTCTTCTTCCGGCCCCGGCCGCGGGATTCGGCCGAGTGCCGTTCGCGGGCATCGCGGCGGGTAGTCGGAGCGGAATCTCCGTCGACGTCGTCGTCCGCATGGTTGGAGTCACGATGGTCGGGGTCGTGGCGGTCGGAGATGCGGGAATCCCTCGCCGAGGCGGCCGATTCGTCCCGTGCGAAGGTGCGCGGAGCATCGTGGGCAGGACCGCGCCGTGAGCCGGCGCCCGGATCATCCTGTGTGTTCGAGCTTGCTGCCGCTGTGTTCGAGCTTGCTGCCGCGGCGACTCCGGCCGCAGAGGCTCCGCTGGCGGCCGCAGCGCGCAGCATCCGGGCTTCGCGGCGAGTGCGCGGAGCTACCGGGCGTGGCGGCGGGGCGTGCGGAGACCTGGCCGACGATCCGTCTCCGCGGGGGCTGTCGCCGAGTCGGTTATCCGACGGATCGGCGGATGTGCGAGAGCGCGTGCGGAACGAGTAGTCGGATCGTGGATCAGAGGACCGCTCGGAGTTCTGGCTCGAGTTCTGGTCGGAGTTCGTGCGGGACCGGCGAGGGTTCACCGCCGAGGTCGGCAGCTGCTGCGAGTCTCGACGCTGGGAGCCGAAGCCTTGAGGCTGCGAGGGCCGTGAGTTCTGCTGCGGCGAATTCGACTGCGGTGAGTTCGACTGCGGTGTCGAGTCGCTTTCACTGGCGACGGTGTCGCCGCGGAACCGGGGGCGAGCGGAGGCCCGGAGCCGACGACCTGTTGTCTGGGAATCGGGGTCGCTCCCATGCGGTCCGCGCTTGTCAGGGGGAAACTCCGGCAAGTTGTCTACTCCTCAAAAACTGTCTACTCGTGCAGTACGGCCCGCTCGCCGTTCTCATTTCCGGCGCAGGGCACACCGCGGCAATCGGTTCTCCGACCGGTGTTCCTGCGAAGATCTGAGACCAGACCGCAAAGCACATCATGCCGATTTTACGCCTGGACATTGATGAATGCTGGAATTCCGGTGTGGGGGAGCGGTACAAAGGGGACGTTCGGCCCGGATTCGCGCCCATCACAGGTCGACTAGACTATGACGAAGCCCACTCTGAGCAGCTGCGCTTTGCCCTTGATGGCTCCTTTCCCTTAGGCTGTATCCCGTAGTGCTGGAGGGTCTGTCACCGCGCATTTCGCCGGAGTGGATCGAAGCATTGCAGATGGAGTCGTGGCTGAGCGGCCGAAAGCGTCACCCTGCTAAGGTGAAGTCCTCCAATAGGGGGACCGTGGGTTCAAATCCCACCGGCTCCGCGTTAGGCAGAACCCCTGCGATCTGATCGAGATCGCAGGGGTTTTCGCATTCCCGCACAGATGGTGCCTGAGAGTCCTGTTCGTCTCGAATTACGTTTGATGTAGTGAAAGTTCACTTGTCCGGGTTACTGTGGTCCGCGTCCGACCACCACCGGAGCTCACCAGCAGAGATGCTGCTCCGGCGACTTCTGAGGAGAGCTCCCATCGCCATGCCCCTGATCCGCAGGACAGCTTTGTCCGCTGCCGCCGCTTCTCTTGCCCTGACCTTGGCCGCTTGCTCGTCCGGGGACGACGCGGAGCACCCCAACCCTGACGATGCTCAGTCTCAAGGGGCTTCGCAGGAGACCGATGAGGCCGCAGGTTCGAAGGGCGAATCCGGATCCGCCGAGGCGGCCGGCCTCGACCCGAATGATCTTCCCGATCCCGTCGCCTCCCAAGAGATTCCCGCTGTTGTCGAGGGTGATGACGAAGCCACGATGACCGTCGATCTGTTCCCGCTGAAGCGACAGGGAGAGACGGTGGTGGCGCAGTTCGCGTTCACCGTGAACTCGGAGAAGACCGACGAGGACGACGACGGCAGCGATCTCTACAACTACCTGGGCGGGAGCTGGACCCCGTTCCTCGTCGACTCCCAGAACCTGCGCAAGCACAAGGTTCTCGAGTACACCGTCGATCGCGCACAGACTGCCTACCAGGGGACGAAGTTCAAGCCCGGTCAGACTCATTACGCCTTCGCCGTCTTCGCGGCTCCGCCGCCAGACGTCAAAGAGGTCGAGGTCTCCGTCGTCGACGGAATGAACCTGGCTACCGGAGTGAAGATTTCGTGAAACCTGCAGTTGCCGGTTCCGCAGCGGTGATGCTTGCCGCCGGCCTTGTCATTGCGAGCCCACCGGTATCTGCATTCGCAGACTCCGTGACGTCGCAGGATGTCGCGAATCGAGATACCCCGACTCCGGACGACTTCACCGACCCCGATCAAACTCGGATCGACGAGAGCATCGCCGAACTCGATCCGGGGATCCATGACCTGGACAAAGGCATCGAAGACGTCGAAACGACCAAGGCCAACGGTGGCGACACCGTGGTCACCCTCGACACCGATATCCTCTTCGACTTCGACTCGTCCGAACTGAGTGACTCAGCGAAGAAGAAGATCACTGACCTCGTCAAGGATCTGCCGACCGATTCCGAGATCACCGTCGGAGGGCATACGGATTCCAAGGGCGAGGACGACTACAACAAGAAGCTCTCCGAAGACCGCGCGAAGGCCGTCGCCGAGGTGCTCACCGCAGAGAATTCGGACCTCGACGTGAAAGCAAAGGGCTTCGGCGAGTCCGAGCCCGTCGAGTCGAATGAGAAGAACGGCGAGGATGACCCCGAGGGTCGAGCGAAGAACCGTCGCGTCGAAATCCGCTACGAAGACTGAGCCTGATCTTGGGCTGTTCGGGAAGAGCGGCTGAGACCATTGACGAACCTGACAGCACTGCATAGCGTCTCTTTCAATAGATGGTCATACATAAGGCAACTTCGGTGACGTCGGCCCTGATCCGGCGGCGAAGCAGCCGGTTCGGGGACCAACGGAGGGCAACCGATTGAAGACAGTCATCATCGGAGGCGGCGTGGTCGGGCTGACCAGCGCCTACGAATTGGCGCTGAGCGGACACGACGTCACAGTCATCGAGGCTGCCCGTTGCGGGGCGGGCGCATCCCACGGAAATGCCGCAAAGATCGCCATCGCCGAGAGCACGCCGGTGCCTGCCCCGGGTGTGCTGCTTCAGGGCATACGCTGGATGCTCAAACCCGACAGCCCATTATCGATCAAGCCGTCCCTTGCCCCCGGCTATCTCAATTTCCTGTTGCGGATGGCCAGGCACTGCAACACACGTGACTTCGAAGCCGGACTCGACCTCCACCTGCGCCTCGGCGAGGATGCGAACGATCTCTTCGATGAGTACCAGGCTCAAGGCATCGACTTCGAGATGCACGACCGCGGTGTGCTGCTGGCTTTCGAGACTCGGGAACGCTTCGACGAGCACTGTGCGAGCCTGCCCGCTTTCGAGGCCGCAGGCCACTGGCCGCGGCGACTGCATGATGACGAAGTCCGCGAAGCCGAACCGGCTCTCAGCGATCGCATCCGCCACGGTCTGTCCTTCTCCGCTGACCGACAGATCGAACCCGATTCTCTGACAGCGGGCCTCCTCGCGAAACTTTCCGATCTCGGTGTAGTGGTACGCGAAGACACTCGTGTCGGACGCTTTATCCGCTCCGGCGACGCTGTGACCGCAGTTGTCACCGTAGATGCCGAGGTCATCAAGGCCGATGCTCTTGTCATCTCCGCCGGTGTCCCGTCCGGCGTGTTGGCCGGGCAACTCGGGCAGAAGATCCCCATCTACTCGGGCAAGGGCTACAGCATCGACTACTCACCCGCTCCGATCCGACTGCGCACATCTCTGACCCTCGAAGATGTTCGCGTCGCCGTCACTCCGCTGAACGGCATGCTCAGGCTCGCGGGCACGATGGAGTTCGGCAGCACGGACGACGACGTCAACGAAGTCCGCGTCGGTGCGATCCGCCGCGCGGCTCAGGAAGCATTCCGTGATTGGGGCGACGGTCAGGGAGAACTGGCTCCATGGGCTGGGTCGCGCCCCATGACTCCTGACGGCCTTCCCGTCATCGGGCGCCTTGACTCCGTGAAGAACGCCTACATCAACTCCGGACATTCGATGCTCGGTCTGACATTGGCACCGGGATCTGCTCGGCTGCTATCCGGACTCATGACTGGTGGAAGCTCGACGCTGCCCGGTGAGCAGCTCGCTCGTGTGTCCCCGAATCGTTTCTGAACGATTTACGTCAACGCCGCACGGACCCGAACGGACGAGGATGGGCTCATGACCACACAGCAAGTCGCCGGCAGCGAAGTCGTGGGCTGAGACCCGAGCAGAGGCGAGGGAACGTGAAGAACAGACAGCTCATCCAGGCCGTCGATGTTCACGCGGCCGGCGAACCCGGCCGCGTGCTCATCGGCTCGGGACTGCGGGTCAAAGGTGCCACGATGGCCGAGAAGCTCCGATACTGCGAAGAGCACCTCGACGACTTCCGGAACCTCATCCTCCACGAACCCCGCGGCTATCCCGGCCTGTGCTCGCCGATCGTCGTGCCTGCGACGGATCCGAGCTGCGATTTCGGAATGATCGTGATGGAGCAGGGCGGGTTCAAGCCGATGTCTGGGTCGAACCTCATCTGCACCGTCACGGCGCTGATCGAGACCGGGTCCGTCGATGTCAGCGAACCGGTCACCGAGCTGCGGGTCGACACCGCCGCCGGTATCGTCACGGTCCGCGCCGAGGTGGAGGCCGGCCGAGCGCAATCGGTGACCTTCGACAACGTTCCGGCTTTCGTCCATGGACTCGACCTTCCTCTCGACGTGCCCGGATACGGGACGATCCCCGTCGACATCGTCTTCGGCGGTCAGTTCTACGTGCAGACCACGGCGGACAACCTCGGCGTGGATCTGGATCCGGGCAACGCCAAGGAGATCATCCGGGCGGCCAGCGTGATGCGGCAGGCGGCGAACGAGACCTTCGCAGTGAGGCATCCCCTCGTCTCCGAAATCGATTCGATCGGTCTTCCGATGATCCACGGGCCGGCGCGAACCGCGGGCACCGATGGACGCAATGCGGTCGTCCTGCCCAACAGCATCGTCGACCTCGACGATCCGAGCACGTGGACCGGGACTCTCGACCGCTCTCCCTGCGGCACCGGGACGAGTGGTCGAGTGGCGGCCAAGCACGCTCGCGGCGAACTGCCCGTCGGCCAGCGGTTCGTCCACGAATCGATGATGGGGACGACCTTCACCGCCGTGGTGAAGGAAGAGACCGAGATCTGCGGACTGCCGGCCGTGATCCCCTCGATCACCGGGCGCGGATGGATCACCGGATTCCAGCACCTCGTCCTCGAGCCCGACGATCCGTTCCCGATCGGCTTCACCGTCGGTGACATCTGGAGCGGCGGCACGAGCGCTGCGGAACCGGCAGATGAGAACTGAGAACCCGCAGACGAGAACCGAGGAACGGACAAGGATCCGCAGGGCCGGTGACCGATCGAACGATAGTCTGCTGGGTAAGGGCAGTGGTCGACGCCGACACGATCGACCGCACATGAGGAGCACACAATGACGAATGAACCCGACCGAATCTCTTTCGATGACCTTGTCTCGCCATCGAAGCGAAGCTCGTGGCCGCCGGCGCTTCGCCTTCGGTGGCCGAAGTGCTGGCGACCAATTGCGCCACCTGTGAGCGCGACGCACTCTCAGCCACGGTGTCTTCCGGGCGGCCGGATACCTCGATTCATTGACTCGAGGCTGGGCAGATGGGGCAGCAGAAGCGAGCATCGACGTCGTCGGCCCCTCCTATATCCGCATCGACGGTCACAACGGTTTCGCCCAACCCGCACTCGCCGAGGCGCACCCGGCGATCGATCAAGTGCTGGACGACACCGGTGTCGCCGTCATCGCCCTGCGCAGCACCCATCACTTCAGTGCCCTGTGGCCCGACCTCGAAGCATTTGCTCGCGATGGTCGTGTGGCGATGGGAATGATCGCCAGCGGCAAGCTCGCCGTCGTCCCCGAGGGGGCGACGCGCCCCGTCTTCAGTACGAATCCGTTCGGCTTCGCCACACCTGTGGCTGACGCGGATCCCATTGTCTTCGACTTCTCCACGTCATCGATGTCCCACGGTGACCTGCAGCTGCTGCGGGCCGAAGGTCGGGAGGTTCCGGTCGGGACCGGAGTCGACTCGACCGGCGCGGACACCACGGATCCGAACGCCATCCTCGACGGCGGGGGTATCCGTCCCATCGGCGGGCACAAAGGTGCGCTGCTGTCATTCATGATCGAAACGCTGGCGGCGGGGCTGACCGGCGGAGCCTTCACCTACGAGATCGATGCAGAGGCCCCCGAGGGCGCCCACACCTTCCGCACCGGCCAGCTTTTCATCGTCATCGACCCCGAACGCGGCGGCAACGACGCCTACCTGGGCCGAGTTCGCGCATTCGTCGATATGCTGCGCGATGCAGGGATGGACCGACAGCCCGGTGATCGTCGCTACGCCAACCGCGCCGAGGCGGCCGAACGGGGAATCCCCATCACCGACACGATCCGTTCCCTCTTCGACTGACTCACAGGTCGACTGGCCGAAGCCAGCCCAGTCCTCAGCCGGACATCCTCCACCACAGCAGCGCGATGTGCAGCGCCGTGCGTGACTCCGCATCGTCAAGCGAGACGCCGAGGCGGTCCTGCAGACGCGTGATCCGTGCGTAGAGCGCGGGCCGGGACAGGTGCCCGGCCCGCGCCATCGCCGACTTGTTCCCGCCGTGGGAGAGGTAGAGCTCGAGGAAATCGAGCAGTTCCTCGTCCGCGGAATCCCTGGGCGAACGCAGATCTCCATCCCGGCGACCGCCACCACCGCTCGTTTCGCCGAGCAGCGGCCCGAGCTCTCCCTCGGCGAAGGCGCGGAGCCGCGAGTCCTCGGCCAGCAGAGACAGCAGCCCGCGAATGCGCACGTCCGAGGAGCGGTAGAACGAACGCTCACGCACGTCGAGTGTCGACGCGACCTCGGCGACATGAGACGCCGATTCGAGACCGGCGACAGCGCGAAGCAGGGAGGTGCTGCTCCGGCCGACCCCGACCACCCAGCTCGCTGAGAGTCCCTCGAGCTCGGCGAGAAGGCGGGTGAGACGGACATCGGCCTCCTCGGTGCGGCGCGGGCTCGCCTGCACGCTCCCCGCCGCATCGGATTCGGCGCTCGCCGATGAGGTCCGACGGTGCTGCGGGCGTCGGCTCTTCTCCCGACCGGGTGCCAAGACGAAGCCGAAGGCACCCGACTGCAGGCTCGTCATGAGCAGGCACAGATTCAAACGTGAGGCCGCAGCGGCGATCTCCTGCGTCAGTCCTCGCTCCTGCAGCTGAACTCGAGTCGGATCGGTGTCGGACTCCCGGTCAATGCGGACGACGACCGGAGTGAGTTCGACCCCGTCGGCGGGAGTGAAACCCAGAGAACGAGAGCGCTCCAGCGCCGACCGTTCGTCGAGACCTTCTGAATCCGTGATCTCGCGGATCAGCCCGCTTTGGGCCTGCAGCAGCAGATCCTGTTCATCGCGATCGGCCATTCGAGTCAGCGTCAGGGCCTCACCGGCACGTTCGATGACCTGATCGAGATCGGCGACGGACTCGGCGGCCCCGGGCACGACGAGCCGTCCCCATCTCCGGGAACGCAGGCCGACCGGGGTCTGCCGCCACTGTGCAGGGTCGTACTCGCCCTGTGCCGTACCCGCACCGGTGACGAGGTCGATCCACTTCTGCGCCAGAGTCTGCGAACCACGGCCGGCATGTGCGAGCACCCGATGAGACACATCCTCAAGGACCACCGCCGTGCCCAACAGCTCGGCGGTGCGGTCGACGATCGTCTGCGCCCCGGCTCGATCGAGGCTCAGCTGCGTGTAGGTCTCATGGATCTCCCTGGCGTGCTCGAGCGCGAGATCTGCTGCGCGAGCAGGCTGCGATGGGCGAGTTCGGTGATCCTGACGAACTTGACCCGGCGGGGGAGGACGATGACGGGCAGATCCCTCGCCGAGGCGGCCGCGGCCACGACCTCGCGAGCCGCCTCATCGTGGGTCGAGTCCTCATCGACGAGCTCGATGATCGTCCCGGCCGCACCCGCGCGCTCGAGCTGGTCGAGGAACTCCGTCATCGCCGCAGGGGAATGGCGGAATGCCGTGGCGGTAGTCAGCACGAGCTCCCCGCCTTCGAGGAAGCGCTCGACGTGCTCGGAGTCGGCGATGTGGACCCAGCGGATCGACCGGTCGAGGCTCGCCTCTCCGGCAAGCACCACAGGCCTCGCGGCCCTGATCTCCTCGAACTCGAGCAGAGCGGCAATGCTCAGCGATGCTCCGGCCGACTCCCGCACAGTGTCCATTGACACAGTGTAAAGCCGGAGCGGATTATTCTGACATTCTGACACTTCCCGGATCGGTGCCGCGGACAGAAGATGGACACGACCGACACTTCGACGACGCAGAAGGACTCTTCATGGCACCGCTTTCCCACTGGATCAATGGACAGGCCGTCACCGCGGACACCGACACCCGCCTCGGCGATATCACGAACCCGGCCACCGGAGCCGTCAGCGGCCAGGTGGCCCTGGAGTCGAAGGCCACCGTGGAATCGGCGATCGCCGCAGCCTCCGCAGCATTCCCCGCCTGGCGCGACACCTCTCTGTCCCGGCGGACGTCCATTCTCTTCTCCTTCCGCGAGCTGCTCAACGCCCGCAAGCAGGAGCTCGCCGAGATCATCACCGCCGAACACGGCAAGGTCCTCTCGGACGCCCTCGGCGAAGTCGCCCGCGGCCAGGAAGTCGTCGAATTCGCTTGCGGCATCGCCGGCCACCTCAAGGGCGGCCATACGGCGAACGCCTCGACGAAGCTCGATGTCCACTCACTGCGCCAGCCGCTCGGCGTCGCCGCGATCATCTCACCCTTCAACTTCCCGGCCATGGTTCCGATGTGGTTCTTCCCCGTGGCCATCGCCTCAGGAAACACCGTCGTGCTCAAGCCCTCGGAGAAGGACCCATCGGCCGCGAACTGGCTCGCCGGGCTGTGGAAGGAAGCCGGTCTGCCCGACGGCGTGTTCAACGTCGTCCACGGTGACAAGGAAGCCGTCGACACGATCCTCGACAGCCCCGACGTCGCCTCGGTGTCCTTCGTCGGGTCGACCCCGATCGCGAAGTACGTCTATGAGAACGGCACCGCCGCCGGCAAGCGCGTCCAGGCGCTCGGCGGAGCGAAGAACCATATGCTCGTCCTGCCCGACGCGGACCTCGACCTCGCCGCCGACGCCGCCGTCAACGCCGGTTACGGTGCCGCAGGTGAACGCTGCATGGCGATCTCCGTCGTCGTCGCCGTCGACTCCATCGCCGACGAGCTCGTGGCGAAGATCGCCGAGCGCACCACCACCCTGCGCGTGGGTGACGGGGCCACCGAGCCCGATATGGGACCGCTCGTCACCGCCGCCCATCGCGACAAGGTCGCAGGCTACATCGATGCCGGCGCCGAGGCGGGGGCGACAGTCGTTCTCGACGGTCGAGAGAACACCCCGACCGACGGGTTCTTCCTCAACCCGACGCTGTTCGACGACGTGACCACCGACATGTCGATCTACACCGACGAGATCTTCGGACCAGTGCTCTGCGTCGTCCGCGTTCCCGGCTATGACGAGGGACTCGACCTCATCAACGCCAACCCGTACGGCAACGGCACCGCGATCTTCACCAACGACGGAGGAGCGGCCCGCCGGTACGAGAACGAAGTCGAGGTCGGCATGGTCGGCATCAACGTCCCGATCCCCGTGCCCGTGGGCTACTACTCCTTCGGCGGGTGGAAGAACTCGCTGTTCGGCGACACCCACGCCTACGGCGACGAAGGAGTCCACTTCTTCACCCGCGGCAAGGTCGTGACCTCACGCTGGCTCGATCCCAGCCACGGCGGACTCAACCTCGGATTCCCGACCAACGACTGACCAGACCACCACGGACGTCCGCCCCGACCAGGGGGCGGGCGTTACGACGAACCACCTCGGCGAAGGAGCAGCCATGACCACCACCGCGGATTCCCCGCTCACCGAATCGTCCCTCGGCGCTGACCGTACGGGTGCCGATCGGATCGGCCCCGACCTTATCGAGGCCGGGCGCCGTGCCCACGAACTCGATCGCGCGCACGTCTTCCACTCCTGGCAGGCGCAGGGGCCGTTCGACCCGATGACGATCGTCGACGCCGCCGGACCCTACGTCTGGGACGGTGAGGGCCGAAAGCTGCTCGACATGTCATCGCAGCTGGTCAACACGAATATCGGCCACCAGCACCCTGCCGTCGTTGCCGCCATCCAAGAGCAGGCCGGCAAGCTGTGCACGATCGCGCCGCAGCACGTCAACGATGCCCGCTCCGAGGCGGCACGACTTATCGCCGAACGCACCCCGGGCGACCTCGACCACGTGTTCTTCACGAACGGGGGAGCCGACGCGAATGAGCACGCGATCCGGATGGCCCGGCTGCACACCGGCCGGACGAAGGTGCTGTCGGCCTATCGCAGCTACCACGGCGGCACGCAGCTGGCCGTCAATGTCACCGGCGACCCACGCAGATTCGCCAATGACTACTCCGCCGAGGGCATCGTCCACTTCATGCCCGCCTACCCGTATCGGTCGTACTTCAACTCGACGTCCGAGGCCGAGGAGACGCAGCGGGCACTGGCCCACCTCGAGGACATGATCACCCTCGAAGGGCCCGGAAACATCGCGGCGCTCTTCCTCGAAACCGTGCCGGGCACCGCGGGGATCTACGCCCCGCCGGCCGGCTACCTCGCCGGCGTGCGCGAGCTGACGGCGAAGTACGGGATCGTCTTCATCGCCGACGAGGTGATGGCCGGATTCGGTCGCACCGGTCGCTGGTTCGCCCTCGACCACTGGGACGTCACCCCGGACCTCATCACCTTCGCCAAAGGCGTGAACTCCGGATACGTCCCGCTCGGCGGGGTCGCCATCTCCGAGGCGATCTTCGAGACCTTCCGCGACCGGGCCTACCCGGGCGGACTGACCTACTCGGGACACCCGCTCGCCTGCGCGGCAGCGGTCGCGACGATCACCGCGATGGAGGACGAGAGGATGATCGCCAATGCGGACCGCCTCGGCGAGGACATCATCGGTCCGGCCCTGCGGGAGATCGCTGAGCGTCACCCCTCGGTCGGAGATGTGCGCGGACTGGGCTGCTTCTGGGCGGTCGAGCTCGTGAAGGATCGGACGACGAAGGAGCCGCTGGCGGCCTACGGCGGCAGCTCACCGGAGATGAACGAGGTCATCGCCGCGCTCAAGGCCGAAGGCGTGCTGCCGTTCGCGAACTTCAACCGCATCCACGTCGTGCCGCCGCTCAACACCCCGGATGAGGACGTCAAGTTCGGGCTCGCGGCGCTGGACCGGGCACTCGAGGTCGCGGATCGGTACGTCGCGGAGTAGATTCGTCAGGCGTGACCGAGGCGTCGCCTCGGCGATGTGCTGCCGCGGATTCCGCGGATGATCGCGGGACATGGGGCGCCGCCTCGGCGAGGGACCGCTGTATTTGGGCCCCGTTCGGAAAGTGAGAGGAATTGCACTCTCATCCGGACGGAGCCCGTTTGCGCACATCAAAAGTGAACAAAAGGTGAATGAGGTGGAGTAGGGTCGAACTGCGGGTGAAGAGCAGTTGAATCTGTGGGTAGACTTCTGCGGGATAGTGATGGCTGGCCGTCAGCTGCATCATCCACGGTCCGAATAGTGTCTACACCCAAGGTCGATTAGTGGAAATCATCTTCGTCGTCGTGCTCGTCATCGCACTGGCGCTGTTCTTCGACTTCACCAACGGCTTTCACGATACGGCCAATGCCATGGCCACCCCGATCGCGACCGGAGCCATCAAACCGAAGACCGCGGTCACGCTCGCTGCGATCCTCAACCTCGTCGGCGCCTTCCTCTCCACCGAGGTGGCCAAGACCATCTCGGGCGGCATCATCAAAGAAGGCGGCGGGGGAGTCCAGATCAGCCCCTCGTTCATCCTCGCCGGCCTCATCGGCGCCATCATCTGGAACATGGCGACGTGGCGCTTCGGCCTTCCGTCGTCGTCGTCCCACGCACTCTTCGGCGGCCTCATCGGTGCGGCCATCGTCGGTGCCGGGTTCAGCTCCGTCGACTACGGAGTGTTCCTGTCCAAGGTCGTCATCCCGGCCCTGGCGGCTCCGCTCATCGCTGGCTTCAGCGCCTATCTGTGCACCCGCATCGCCTACGCGATCACCCGGCGCAACGAAGAGGGCAAGACCGCTCGTCGTGCGCCGTTCAAGTACGGACAGATCTTCTCGTCCTCGCTGGTCGCGCTCGCCCACGGTACGAACGACGCGCAGAAGACGATGGGCGTCATCACCCTCGTCCTCGTCTCCGCGAACCTGCAGGAGCACGGCACCGGCCCGCACCTCTGGGTGATCACCGCATGTGCTCTGGCCATCGCGCTGGGCACCTACGTCGGCGGTTGGCGCATCATTGACACCCTCGGCACGAAGCTGACGACGGTCAAGCCCGCACAGGGCCTGTCGGCTGAGACCTCGACTGCGGCGGCCATCCTCGCCTCCTCACACCTCGGCTTCGCTCTGTCGACGACTCAGGTCGCCTCCGGTTCCGTGCTCGGATCGGGGCTCGGCCGCAAGGGCGCCGACGTCCAGTGGTCGACGGCCGGACGGATCGCCTCCGGTTGGCTGCTGACGATTCCAGCCGCCGCGATCGTCGGCGGTGTCGCCGCCGGTATCGCTCACCTGGGAACGGTCGGCGTCGTCGTCGACACGATCGTCGCCGTCATCGTGGTGCTGTGGATCTACCTCAGCTCCCGCCGGGTCGAGGAGACGGACATCTCGAACTTCGACACCGTCGGCGAAGCCGTCAACATCCGCGGCCGCAAGCGCAAGCTGCGCAAGGACCGCAACCGCAAACGCGCTCAGGAGAAGCGGGAGGCCCGGTACGAGGCCTGGGCAGAGAAGCAGGCGGCCAAAGAGAAGCGCCGGGCTCATCGTCACGCCAAGAAGAACGGGGCCGTGCCTGCCGATGCGGGGAGTGCCTCGAACACCGGAGCCGATGCGGGCCGTTCAGATGCGAGCGATAGGGGAGACGCGAAATGATCGAGTGGAGTTCGTTTGCCATCGTTGCGGCCGCCACATGGATCTCGGCCATCATCGTCATCACTCTGTTCTCCGTCGGTGTGAGGATGCGCGCCGCGCACCTCGACCGCATCGACGAGGGCCGCAGCAGCTCGGCGCTGCCGGTCGGCTACTGGACGGTCTTCGGAATCTGCGGAGCAGTCGTGCTGCTCGGCGTCTACCTCATCGTTCCGGCGCTCCACGGCGCCTGACCGCACCTAGCCCGGTGAGCATCCCTCACCGTTTGCGTCATAACGCACCGCTGGAATGCCATCGGTCACCTCTAGCCGCAACTCCTACAGCTGCACCGAGGCGTTTTGACGCTGCGACGGTGTTCTGCGACGACAGCGGGGGTGTGCGACGCGCGTGAGGGCCGCGTGGCGCGCTTGCTGGGCGGCATGCGGTTTCGTCCTAAACTCGTCCTGTGAGAACTCCGCCGCGCACCCCTCGATATTACGCCGATCTGCAGAAGGAGATCGCCAAAGCCGATCGTCGGCGCATCGACCAATGGCATGCAGCGATGCGGCGCGATGGACGTGTCGTTCTGCGGACGAACCTTGTTAAGACATTTGCCCTCGCTCTCGGCAGTTGGCTGTTCGTCGGAGCCCTCTTCCTTACATTCACCGTCACTCCGGGCTCGACCTGGAACCCAACGTCCTCTGGATTCGGCGGGTGGCCGGTCTTCTTCCTTTTAGTGGTCTTCGCCATTGGTTTGGTCCTCTTCGGCTTCGGAGCGGTGTTGTGGACTTTCGTCTTTCCCTTTGTGCGACCACAGTTGGTCGTCTCGCGGTGGGGGGTGGAGTCCTCACGGTGGAAACCGGGCGGACGCATCAGGCAGTTCGCAACGCCGTGGTCAGGCGTCGTCGACGTCGGAGGCGAGTTCCACTGGAGGAAGTATCCGCTTCCGGATGCACTGTTCGTGACGATCTCTGCCCGCGGGGCGACCGTTCATCAGAATGCGCTGATCAGCAACGTCAGGAAGCCGGAAATGGTCACCTACCGCGTATTAAGGGAGCTCAAAGCGCGGCCGCGAGATGTGTTGGTATTTCTCCGTGAGGTGCACGTGGCACAGACGCCGCATTACTGAAGCGACCCGCCAACCTCCACAGAATACGACAATCCCCCAACCGCCTCGTTGGCGGTTGGGGGATTGTCGATGAGCGGACGACTCAGGCCGTCGGCAACTCAGTCGAACTGCTCAATCAAGCGAGACTCAGCCGAACTACTCAGGCGAGGCCGAGGCGCTCGCGAAGGTTCTCGACCTCGGCGCGGAGTTCGGCCGGAACCGAATCGCCGAGCTCGCGTACCATTCCTCGATGAGGCCGAGTTCGGTCTCCCACTCTTCGGGCTTGATGGCGAGAGCCTTGCGCAGCTGCTCGTCGGTGAAGTCGAGCCCCTCGGTGTCCAGGCCGCCTTCGACCGGGGTGAGGCCGAGCGGGGATTCCTGAGCATCGGCGGTGCCGGTGACGCGCTCGAAGACCCACTTGAGAACGCGGGAGTTCTCGGAGAATCCGGGCCACAGGAAGGAGTTGTCGTCGTCGCGGCGGAACCAGTTGACGTAGAAGATCTTCGGCAGCTGGGCACCCTCGGTGTTGCCGATGTCGATCCAGTGCTGCAGGTAGTCACCGACGTTGTAGCCGATGAACGGGCGCATCGCCATGGGATCGCGGCGGACGACGCCGACGGCACCGGTGGCAGCAGCGGTGGTCTCCGAGGAGAGCACCGAGCCCATGAACACGCCGTGGGTCCAGTCCTTGGTCTCGGTGACCAGAGGCATCGTGGTCTTGCGGCGACCGCCGAAGAGGATGGCCGAGATCGGCACACCGTTCGGGTTGGTCCACTCGGGAGCCAGGGTCGGCACGTTCGCGATCGGGGTGCAGAAACGCGAGTTCGGGTGAGCGGCGGGGGTGTCGGACTCGGGAGTCCAGGCGTTGCCCCTCCAGTCGGTGAGGTGAGCAGGCGCCTCGTCGGTCTTGCCTTCCCACCACACGTCACCGTCGTCGGTCAGAGCGACGTTGGTGAAGATGTTGCCGCCGGCCTCGATGGCGCGCATCGCGGTCGGGTTCGTCGTGTAACCGGTGCCCGGGGCGACGCCGAAGAGACCGAACTCGGGGTTGACGGCGTAGAGCTGGCCGTCCTCGCCGAAGCGCATCCACGCGATGTCATCACCGAGGGTCTCGGCCTTCCAACCGGGGATGGTGGGTTCGATCATGGCGAGGTTGGTCTTGCCGCAGGCAGAGGGGAACGCGCGGCGACGTACTTGACGACGCCTTCCGGGCTCGTCAGCTTGAGGATGAGCATGTGCTCGGCCAGCCAGCCTTCGTCGCGGGCGATCGCCGAGGCGATGCGCAGCGCGTAGCACTTCTTGCCCAGCAGCGCGTTGCCGCCGTAGCCGGAACCGTACGACCAGATGGCGCGTTCTTCGGGGAAGTGGGTGATGTACTTGGTGGTGTTGCAGGGCCAGGCGACGTCTTCCTGTCCCTCTTCCAGCGGGGCGCCGACCGAGTGGACGCACTCGACGAACTTCGCGTCCTGTGCGTCGATCGCATCGAGAGCGTACTTGCCCGAGCGAGCCATGACGAGCATGGAGAGCACGACGTAGGCCGAATCGGTGACCTCGATGCCGAACATCGGCTGGTCCGCCTCGGCGTGGCCCATGACGAAGGGGATGACGTACATGGTGCGTCCGCGCATCGCGCCCTCGAACAGCGGGTTGAGGGTTTCCTTCATCTCCGCGGGAGCCACCCAGTTGTTGAGCGGACCGGCATCCTTCTCGTCCTCGGAGCAGATGTAGGTCCGGCCCTCGACACGGGCGACGTCCTCGGGGTCGGAGGCCGCGTAGTAGGAGTCCTTGGTGCCGTTGACACGCTGGATGGTGCCGGCCTCGACGAGCTTCTCAGCGATCTCGTTCTTCTGTGCTTCGGAACCATCGATCCAGACGATGTCGTCCGGGGTGGTCAGGGCGGCGATCCGGCTGACGAACGAGAGCACCGACTTGTTTTCGGTCGGTGCGTTCTTCAGCTGGTCAGCGACGACATCATGGTCGAGGACAGTCATGAGTGGTCTCCTGGTCAATCGAGAATGGGGTTAGGTGTCCGGCGGCTGGCGTCCGTCGAGCGGTTGGTACACATCCACCGTAGGATGGGGGCGGAAGCGAAAAACGCGCGTTTCGGTCACTCGAAGATGTGCATTGGATCACAGCCGGGCACTGTTTGACGTGAATGAAACAAACGTATGACGTGTTGTTTCATTACATTGACTGATTGTTTCTCCGATGATTGTCGGCTGAAATCTGCGATTTCATCCCCTTTCGCCGAGGCGGTTCTGACCGTGAGTGCGAATGTGGCGAAGCGCACGTGGATGCGATTTGAGCTTCGGTGAAACGGGTGTGTATAGTTGTTCGAGTTGCAGGGCGTGAGTCCGAGCGACATGCGCCACTAGCTCAACGGATAGAGCATCTGACTACGGATCAGAAGGTTGGGGGTTCGAATCCCTCGTGGCGCACCGAAGGAAAGTCCCTCACCAGGCAGGATCGCCGGTGAGGGACTTTTTCGTATGCCTGGAGTCGGCCGATCTGGGGTTGATGAGGGTTATAGGCCAAAAAGTGTGTACAGGATGGCTCGCCTGCCCAGCAGAGAGCAGGGCAGGGTCGGGTTGAACATGACTATTGATCCGAAAGTTGGGTTCTGTTGAGTTCTGCGATGAGAAAGGCCCGTCGTCACCGTGAGGAGCTCGGCGAGGTCATCGAGGTCTTCGCCGACCGCCCGGGGCCGAAGACCGTGACGGCATTCGTCCTCGGCTGGGTGCTCTTCACCGGTCTGACGTTCATCAACCCGGGGGAGACGCTCGTCCTCGCGATTGCTCCGGGCATCATCTTCGCAGTGATGTTCGCTGTGATTCTTCTCTATCTCTCGGGTGAGCGGCTCATCGTCTGTGAACGCGGGTTCCTCGTCGGCTCCGTTGCTCCGGGCATTCGTCCCTACGTCATCCCCTTTCAGGAGATCACCCCCGGCAGCATTGCCGGGGTCACCGGGGCGAACAGGTATCTCAAAGAGGTCGGACTGCAGGGGCAGATAGCGCAGTCGACTCTGCGGGCATCGTGGTGGACGAAGAACGGTGTCCACTTCGTTGCCTGTTCGGCCGAGGACGCCCGGCGCGGGCGCAGGCGATTCACGCTGGCGCTCGACCCGCTCCCGCGGTCGATCGACGCTCGGTGGATCTGGTTTGCGGGAACGGGGAAGGAGCCTCCGCAGCACGCGCTCGAGGCCATCGCTCGAACCGCCTCTGCGACGGGGCACACACAGCTGGCGCAGGCGGCACTTGACCGCGGAGTCGTCGAACTGACGGGCAACCCCGAGGATGCTGCCAGCCAGCTGCCCGGCCACCCGCCCGTCCGTCGAGGCGGGGTCAGGTAGCCGGACAGCCTGCGGCGACGATGGGCGGCTGCGATTCGGCGGAAACGGAGGCAGCCGCCGGGCGAAACGAAGGCCGGAGTGACCTCAGTCTTTGACGGCGAGGACCGGGACAGGGGAATCGAGGAGCAGCCTCTGACTCACCGAGCCGATGAGCATCTTGCCGACCCGGGACCGGCGACGCATCCCGATGACGAGGCGGTCGACATCCGAGCGCTCCTCGAGTTCGTCGAGGACCGCCTCGGCGGGATCGCGATCGCCGCGTCCCTTGCGGGCGACGACGGAGTAGCTGATTCCGCTCTCGTCGAGCGCGGAGGTGTCGAACGACGCGGCGATGCCGAGGGGCACGATGACGAGATCGGTGTCGAAGAGCTTGGCTTCGGCGATGGCAGCGGTGACCGCAGCTGCACCTTCCGCGCGGTCAGTGACGGCGACGAGGATCGACATGATGGGCTCCTTCACGGGAGAAGTTGAACGATGACGCTGATACGGACGGTGAGTGTGGTGCGGGAGGGAACGGACTCGTCACGTCACTCACCGTACTTCGTGCGGAACTCAGCTTCGAGGTCCTCGAGGGTCTTGTTCCGGGTCTCGGGGACGAAGAAGTAGATGAACAGCAGCGCCAGCACGCCGAGCCCGGCGAAGAGGAAGAACGTGTTCGCAATGCCGAGGCCGCTGACCACGCTCGGGAAGAACTGAGCGACTGCGGCATTGGCCAGCCAGAGGGCGAAGACGCAGATGCCCATCGCGAACGAGCGGATCTTCAGCGGGAAGATCTCGGCGAGCATGAGCCACACGAGCGGTCCGAGCGTTCCCTGCATCGAGAAGACGAAGAGGACTACGAACACGAGGATCGCGTAGGCCTTGAAGGTGCCCTCGGGCAGGAACACTGCGGAGAGGCCGATGAGCAGGTGGAACGAGCTGGTGAGGACGAATCCGCCGAGCAGCATGAAGCGCCGTGGCAGACGGTTGATGAGCATGATGCCGACGGTGACGCCGAGGACGGAGAAGAGTCCGTTGAAGGTGTTCGCGACGATCGCGGCATCAGCGGAGAAGCCGGCATCGGTGAGCAGCTGAGTGCCGTAGTACATCACCGAGTTGATTCCGGTCAGCTGTTGGGCGACTCCGAGGCCGACGCCGATGAGGACGAGCCGAAGGACCCATTTCGACGCCAGATCGGAGACACCGCCGGTTTTGGCGACTTCTTCCTGCTCGGCCAGCAGCTCGACCTCTCTCATCTCGGCTTCCGCGCGTTCGTCGGAGCGGACCTGCTTGAGGACTTCGAGCGCCTGGCCGTCGCGGTTCTTCGAGATCAGCCAGCGGGGGCTCTCGGGCAGGAAGATCATGCCCACGAGCAGCGCGATCGCCGGCAGCACCGCAACGGCGAGCATATATCGCCACACGCCGTCGTGCTCGCCCCAGACGTTGAAGATGATCGCATTGATGACGAATGCCGCGAACTGGCCGACGACGATCATCACCTCATTGCGGGTGACGAGCGAGCCGCGCTTCTCGAACGGGGCGAGTTCGGCGAGATAGACCGGCACCGTCGTCGAAGCCGCACCGACGGCGAGTCCGAGGAACAATCGGGCCCCGGCCAGGAACTGCCAGTTCGGCGCCAGGGAGCACGCCAGAGTGCCGACGATGAAGAAGCAGGCGAGCAGGATGATGTTCGAGCGTCGTCCGAAGGCGTCGGAGAGCCGCCCGCCGACGACTGCGCCGAAGGCGGCACCGATGGTGAGGAAGCTGACGACGAGGCCCTCCGTCCGCGGGGTCAGCCCGAAGTCGTGCGTCAGCGGTTCGAGGGCGCCGTTGACGACTCCGGTGTCGTAGCCGAACAGCAGGCCGCCGAATGTGGCGACGACGGCGATGATGCCCAGACGTGAGGTGTGTGGACCCTTGGTGTCGGGCGGAAGATCCACCAGCGATTTCACTTGACCGCTCATGGCTTTCACTCTCCTTTGAATGATTCTCAATCGGTGCGACGCTGCCGCTGAAATGCGGCGCGACGGGGCAGCCGAACCACCTGGCGGCGGTGCGGTTGAGGATGGCTATTCAGTAGTGGTGCAGGTGGTGCGCTCAGGCTGGGTTCTCAGCCGCTCCGACCTCCCTGTTCGCTGATGAGTTCGTCGATCCGCTTCTTCTGGAAGCGGCTGACGGCCTCGTTGTTCTCGTTCTCGGCGAAGACGTTGGACACGATGAGGCTGTCCTCACGGTCGAGGAATCCCGTCCGCGCCACAGTGGCGAATAGCGCGTCGAAGTCGACGTCGCCGTCTCCTGCCTTGAGATGCTGGTGAACCCTCGCCGAGGTGGTCGGCGGGTTCGCGATGTACCGCAGCCCGTGTGAGGCCCGGTGATCGTAGGCATCGGAGATGTAGACCGCGCGGAGGCGCTCGCCGAGTTCGTCGGCGAGGGTCTCGAGGCAGTCACCGTAGTGGAAGGTGTGCGGGGCGACGTAGACGAAGCCGATGGAGTCGGAGTCGAGTCCGCGCAGGACCCGCCATGCCTCGTGGCCGTCTTCGACGAAGTCGTCGGGATGTGGGTCGAAGTTCAGCCGCAGCCCTTCCTTTTCGATGATCGGCAGCAGTTCGTCCATCGACCGGTAGAACGATTCCTCCGAGTCTTCGAATGCTTCCGGGCGGCCGCTGAACTCGGTGTTGATGGTGTCCACACCGAGGTCGACGGCGATCTCGATGATGCGGCGGAAGTTCTTCACCGCTGCCACGCGTTTGGCTTCGTCGGGCCAGGAGATCCGCTGCACCGGCAGCAGGGCGGGCACTGTGATGCCTGCAGCGTCGACGGCTCGGGCGAATCGGCGGATGAGGTCGCGGTCCATCTTCGGGTAGCGGAAGTGGGTGGCGAAATCCGGGTGCGGTGTCAGCTGCAGGTGTTCGAACCCGAGCTCCGCCGTGGCGGCGGGGAAGTCGAGCAGTCGGTGCGTGTGATGCAGCGGGGTGGGATCGTAGGCGATCTTCATCGGTGCTCCAGGTGATCCAGTGGGCGGGTTGTCGGTCAGAGGTAGAAAGCGGGAGTCTCGGGGATGTCGAGCGTGCGGGGCTTGCCGTCGAGCAGTGAGGCGACACCTTCCTGGCAGGCCACGGCCACCCTGTAGCCGTCCCAGGCCGAAGGCCCGGCGATGGTACCCTGCTTGGCGGCGTCGACCCAGGACTGCACCTGGTTGTCGTAGGCCGCGGCGAAGCGGGTGGTGAAGTCGGCGTGCTCGGCCAGGCCGGAGCGACCTTGGTGCCACAGCTGCAGGCCATGGGCCTCACCGATCCTGGCGATTCCGGAGTCGAAGACCGCCTCGGTGGTCACCTGATAGCCGAACTGGATGCTCACGTTCATCTCGAGGTCGACGAGCACTCCGTTCTCGAGCTCCATGAGCACGAGGATCGGCTCCTTGAGACGTTCGGGCGTGAGTCGGTTGCGGCGGGCGTGCTTGACCTCGAGCGAGACGATGGGGGAGCCGGCCAGCCAGGGCACGACATCGAACTCATGGACGACCGAGTCGTTGATGAGCATCTCCTGCACGTAACTCTCCGGTACCGACGGATTGCGGTGGGCGCAGCGGAGCATGAGGAGTTCGCCGGCGTCTTCGGTTTCGACGAGGTCGCGCAGCTGCCGGTACTCGGGGTCGAAGCGGCGCATGAAGCCGACCTGGATGAGGTGACGGCCTGTGGCCTGTTCGGCCTCGAGGATCCGCCACGACGATTCCGGATCCGGCGTCAGGGGCTTCTCACAGAGGATCGGCAGCCCGGCCTCGAGGCTGGGCAGGAGGACCTGCTCGTGGAGGAAGCCGGGGGTGGCGATGAGGATGCCGTCGACGGCACCTGCCTTAAGAGCATCTTCAATCCGCGTGTAGCCGACCGCGCCGGGAGCGTTCTCGAGAGCCGCGGCGAGCCGGGCCTCATCGGGGTCGACGATCGCTGACACGCGGGCGCCGCTGATCGTCGAGGTGATGCGCTTGACGTGGTCGGCGCCCATCATCCCGGCGCCGACGACGCCGACCCTGAATTCCTGCGGCTGATCCGTAGCGGTCATTCTCACTCCTGTGTGTCTGTGGTGGTGCGTCTGTGTGTTGAGGTGCTTCGGGCGCTGTTCGTCGAGGGCCGCTCAGCGGTCGACGACGGCGGCCTTCGTCGAACCGAGGATGGTCTCCAGGGTGCGCTGGGCGATCGGGAAGGGGGCGTCGACGCTGCAGCCGAACATGTCCTGTTCGACGATGGCGAAGATGTTCTCATCGAGGGCGGCGACGGCGTCGATGATCGGGTCGAGCGGCGGAATGCCCTGATCGGGTTCGACCATGATCCCGTCGGCCACTGCGTCTCCGAAGGGAGTGTCGGATTTGAGTACGTCGAAGATCTTCACGGGGTCGACCTGCTTGAGGTGGAGGTAGCCGATACGGGACGGGTGGTCCTGGATGAGACCCAGGTTGTCGCCTCCGTAGTAGGAGAAGTGGCCGGTGTCGAGGCAGAGGTTCGTGAAGCGTTCATCGGTGAGTTCGAGGAAGCGTTCGACCTCGGAATGCGTGCCGACGTGGGAGTCTGCATGGGAGTGGAACTGCTGGTGGAGGCCGAACTCCTCCAGCAGTGCCTTGCCGAGGGCGTCGTGACCGGCGGCCATGCGGGTCCACTGCTCGTCGTCGAGGGTGCGCGACTCCAGGGCCTGCCCGGTCGTGTCCGAGCGCCACAGGTCGGGGATGACGACGATGTGCTCGCCTCCGAGATCGGCGGTCAGCGCCGCGACGGCCTCGGCCTGCTTCCAGGCTCGGTCGAACTGGTCATCGGTTTTGTGGAATCCCGTGAACACGGTCCCGCCGGAGAGTTTGAGGCCGCGGCTGCCGAGTTCCTCGCGCAGCTGGTTCGGGTCGGTGGGCAGGTAGCCGTAGGGGCCGAGTTCGATCCAGGTGTAGCCGGCTTCGACCACCTCGTCGAGGAAGCGCTGCCAGGGAACCTGGCCGGGGTGGTCGGGCAGCCAGACTCCCCAGGAGTCGGGGGCGGTGCCGATGCGAAGTGACGGCGTTGTCATGGGTGATTCCTTGGTGTCGATGGTTTTGTTCTGAATCGAGGGAGGGGCCGCGTCTCGAATCGGGTTGGGTAATGTGCAGGTGATCTGAACGCGGTCAGAGCAGTGGTCGCTGTGTGCTGCGCTCCTCCTCATAGGCGGCGCGGGCGTCCTGGGTCTCGGGCATCGTCGATGCGGCGGCGACGGGCACATCCCACCAGCCCTCGCCGTCGGGGGCGTAGACCAAAGGGTCGGAGTTGATGTGGATGAGCGTCGAGGTCTCGGCGGCACGGGCCGCTTTGACCGCCTCGGCGAGGTGGGTGCTCGCGGACGGTCCGGGGTCGATCTCGACGACATCGATGCCGTAGGAGCGGGCGTTCGCGGCGAGGTCGACGGGCAGGATCTCGTCGGTGCGGAACTCGGGAGATTCGCCGTCGTACTTCCGGTACCAGGTGCCGAATCGCGGTGCGCCGACCGTCTCGGACAGGTGCCCGATTGAGGCATAGCCGTGGTTCTGGACGAGGACGACGACGAGCTTGAGTCCTTCGGCGACAGCGGTGACGAGCTCAGTGTGGAGCATAAGGTAGGAGCCGTCTCCAACCATGACGACGACGTCCCGGTCATCGCCAGCGGCGTCGATGGCCCGCCGCACGCCCAGGCCGCCGGCGATCTCGTAGCCCATACACGAGAACGCGTATTCGACGTGATAGCCGAGCGCGTCGCGGGTCCGCCAGAGTTTCTGCAGGTCACCGGGCAGCGAGCCCGCGGCCTGGACGACGACGTCGCGTGCGCCCGTGGCGCGGTTGACGGCCCCGATGATCTCGGGTTGGCCCGGCAGCTCCGCGTCGGTGAGAGCAGTCGAGGCGTCGACCTCAGCGACCCAGCCGGCCTTCTCGGTTTCGACCTTGCGGCTGTGCGTAGTGCTGACCCGGAATCCGCCGAGACGCTCGCCCAGACCCAGCAGACCGGATCGGGCATCGGCGACGATCGGGTAGCGGCTGCCGTGCTTGTACGCGTCGAAGCTCGCGACGTTGAGGTTGACGAAGCTCGCCTCGGGATGAGCGAAGGCCGTGCGACTCGACGTCGTGAAATCGCTGTAGCGGGTGCCCACGCCGATGATCACGTCCGCCGAGGCGGCGATGCGGTTGCCGCGGCCGATCCTGTGGCGCCGACCCCACCGAGGTTGAGCGGATGATCGTGATCGAGGACTCCGCCACCGGCCTGGGTGGTGGCCACGGGAATGCCGGTCGCCTCGGCGAAGGTCTTGAGCTCGTCCTCGGCATCGGAGTAGAGGACTCCGCCGCCGGCGATGATGAGGGGTTCCTGCGAGTTTCGGATCGCCTCGACGGCTCGGTCGAGCGGCCCGGGCTCGGGCAGCGGGCGACGGATGTGCCAGTCGCGTTCGGTGAGGAACTCCTCCGGGACATCGATGGTCTCGGCCTGGACATCCTCGGGCAGGGCGATGGTCACGGCACCCGTCTCGGCGGGGTCGGTGAGCACCCGCATCGCAGCCAGGGCGATGGAGAAGAGCTGTTCGGGACGGTCGATTCGGTCGAAGAACCGGGAGAGCGGTCGGAATGCTTCCGTGACCTGCAGCGACGTATCGTGCGGGTGCTCGAGCTGCTGGAGGACGGGATCGGCGACGCGGGTGGCGAAAGTGTCCGAGGGAAGGAGGAGGACGGGCATGCGGTTGGCCGTGGCCAGGGCCGCACCGGTGAGCATGTTCGCGGCACCGGGCCCCACCGAGGCGGCCGCGGCGAAGGTGGACCGCCGGCGATTCATCCGGGCGAAGCCGACGGCCTGGTGGACCATGGCCTGTTCGTTGCGGCCCTGGTGGTAGGGCATGGCGGCGGGGTCCTCGTGCCCGAGCTGGCGCAGGGCCTGACCGATGCCTGCGACGTTGCCGTGTCCGAAGATGCCGAATGTGCCGGCGATGCTCCGCTGCCGGATGTCGCCGTCGACGGTGTATTGGCGGGACAGGAACGTGATGAGCGCCTGGGCGACCGTCATCGTGGTCATGTCACTTCTCCTTCGAAGTCTCGGATGCGGTATAGGGCAGGCGGGAGTCGAACTCGAGGTTCTCCCATTCCTCGCGCACCCACCCGTGGACGGGATCATCGCTGATCAGCCACACGCGTTCCTCGTCGGGCCCGGCCATGACGTTGAGGTAGTAGTTGTCGTAGCCCGGCGCGGCGGCCAGGGGGCCGTGGTAGCCGAAGGGGACGAGGGCGATGTCGCCGGTGCGCACCGTCGCCGAGGTGGTGATCTCTCCTGCGGCCGACGAATACGTCGAGAACAGGGAGAACGGATCGGCCGCCTTGGGGGCCTGGGATCCGCGGGAGACCGCGGTCTCGAAGTAGTAGATCTCCTCGAGGCGGGACTCGGAGCCGGGAATCGCCTCGTCGTGCTTGTGCGGGGGATAGGACGACCAGTTGCCGCCGGGGGTGATGACCTCGCAGGCGATGATCTTCACGCAGTCGAGCCCTGCCGGAGTCGCGAAGTTGTGGACCTGACGACTCGAGATCCCCGAACCGCGCAGTTCGACGGGAACATCGGCGGCGGGCAGGAACTGGACGGGGCGGGATTCGGTGGTGGGCGCCTCGGCGATGGCGATCCGCCCGGACGGGGAGCTCAGGGTGGCGCTCGTCCCGGTGGGCAGGTAGAGGCAGTCGGCGGGGCCGTGGAAGACCGAGGTCCGGCCGGCCAGGTTCTGTGTTCCGGTGCTGCCGTCGGGCAGGGTGAAGGCGACGGTGAAGGATTCGCCGGCAAGCGGGACGAAGACCCGTTCGACCGGTGCGCCCGGCAGCTCGATGCTCGTGGGTCGGGTGTCACTCACCGAGGCGGTCGTGGCCGTGGATGGGCCCGTTGACTGGGTGAGGGCCGAGGCATCGCCCAAGTTCACGGACCGGAATCCGGTGTGGGTCCAGCCGTCGATCCGGGCGTCGACGACGGAGTCGAATCCTTCGCGTGCGAGGCTTCCTGCGGGGTGGAACCATTCGTTGACCATGACTCAGATCCTCTCCTTTCCGTGGACGAGTCCGGCGGCGCGGTCGACGGCCGAGACGACGTCGCCGTCGGCGGGGTAGATGATGGAGCGGCCGATGACGAGTCCGCGCACACCGGGCAGCGCGAGTGCTGACTCCCAGCTGCGGAACGTCGCTTCGGGATCGTCCGAGCGCTCGCCGCCGAGGAGGAGCGTGGGCAGCGTGGTCGCGGCCATGACCCGTTCCATGTCGTCGACGACTGGGATCTTCAGCCACGTGTGGGTCGAGGTCGCGCCGAGTCCCTGGGCGATGCCGATGGAGTTGATGACCGCCTCGGGGGTCAGCCGGTTGCGCACCTTGCCGTTGACCCACTCGTTCATGAAGGGTTCGAGCATGACGGGGATCTTCGCCTCGGCGCAGGCATCGACGGCGCGGGCGTTCGCCTCGAGCGCCGAGGGGGTCGTCGGGTCGTCGAGATTGATCCGCAGCAGCGTCTTGGCCAGGTCGATGCCGTCGCGGGCCATCTGCTCCACGGAGTGGCCGGTGAATCGGTCGTCGATCTCGAAGGATGACCCGGCCAGGCCGCCGCGGTTCATCGAGCCGACGGCGAGTTTGCCTTCGAGGTGGCCGAGGAAGGCGAGATCGTCGAGGATCTCCGCAGTGGCGAGCACCCCATCGACGCCGGGGCGGGACAGGGCCGTGGCCAGGCGCGTGACGAGGTCGGCGCGGTCGGCCATTGCCAGGGCATCGTCGCCGACCTTCATCGCGCCGCGGGCCGGGTGGTCGGCGGCGACGATGAACAGGCGGGAATCATCCCCGGCGATCGAGCGGCGGGAGCGGGACTGCCAGGCGCGGGTGATGGCACCGGGGTCGGTGAAGCGGGCCTGACGGAGATCGGCGAAGGCCTCGGGGGCGATGATCGGCGACGTTGGGGTCGGGTTCGCCGAGGTGGTGGGCTCGGCCTGCGTCGTCGCGGCGTCTGGCTGCGTGGTGGCGTCGGTGCTCACTGGCGGACTCCGTTCGTGTCGGCCGCGACAGCGGGGGAGACGGGGGCGTGACCGATGACGGAGGTGATCTCCTCGGTGGTCGGCATCGCGGTCGAGCATTCCCGGCGAGTGGCGACGATGGCGCCGGCGACGTTCGCGAACTTGAGGAGGTACTCGAGGTCCCAGCCGGCGAGCAGTCCGCGGCACAGGGCTCCGCCGAATCCGTCTCCGGCGCCGAGGCCGTTGACGACGTCGACCGGATAGGGCGGGACCTCGACCCGTTCGTCTGCGGTCTTCGCGAGCACGCCCTTCGGCCCCTGCTTGACGATCGCGAGTTCGACTCCGCGGTCGAGCAGGGCATCGGCGGCACGTTCGGGTTCGGTCTCACCGACGGCGATCTCGCATTCCTCCTTATTGCCCACGGCCACTGTGACGTGTTCGAGGGCACGGGCCACCTCGGTGTGGGCGATCTCCGGGGATTCCCAGAACATCGGGCGGTAGTCGAGGTCGAGGACGGTGTGCTCGGCACGTCCGCGCGCGGCGAAGGCAGCGTGATGGGTGCTGCGGCTGGGTTCGACGCTCAGCCCGGTGACTGTGGCCCAGAAGATCTTCGCCGAGGCGATCTGCTCGGGGTCGAGGTCAGCCTCGGTGAGGTCGAGGTCCGGGGCCTTCGGGTCGCGGTAAAAGTAGAGCGGGAAATCATCGGGCGGGAAGACCTCGCAGAAGGTCACGGGGGTGTTGAAGTTCGGGTTCGTGGCCACCCAGCGGTTGTCGACGCCGAGGCGGGCGACCTCATTGTGCAGGTACCGGCCGAACGGATCGTCGCCGGTGGCGGTGATGACGGCCGAGTCGACCCCGTGCTTGGCGGCGGCGACCGCGACATTCGTGGCCGAACCGCCGAGGTACTTGCCGAAGCTCTCGACCTCTTCGAGACCGACGGCGTCCTGGAGCGGGTAGATGTCGACGCCGATGCGTCCGATGGTGATGAGGTCGAACGGTTCGGTGCGAGGAGCCGGTCCCGGCGAGGAGGTCATTGTGAGCCATCCTTCTCTACGGCGGCGATGCCGTGACGATTATTTGTTAGGACAAAGTATTTGTCATGACAATAGCACCGTTCGAGTGCCCCGTCACCCCCTGTTCCGAAAAATCTCGGGAGGTGTCGATGTCGATGACAGGGGTCGCGGTGGCGTCGTCGATCGCAGTGCGGATCGGCACCCGCGAGGGGGCGCGAACGGGCGCGGGCATCCGCGGTGAGGGCGCGAACAGACGCGCTCAGCGTGAGATGAGCGTGGTCTCGAAGGAGTAGAGATCGGGGCGGTAACAGTGGTCGCCCCATTCGACGATGTCGCCCGAATGGTCGAGTGCCGTGCGATTCATCGTCAGCAGCGGAGAGCCGGGATCGACATTGAGCAGCTCGGCCTCGGAGTCCTCAGCGGCCTTCGCGCCGATGCGCTGCTGCGCGATCGAGAAGACGACCCCGCGTGAGCGCAGGGTCGCGTAGAGTCCAGTGCTGACGAGCTCGTTGGCAGAGATGTCGGTGAAGGGGGCCGGAAGCACATTGTGCAGAAGCGCCAGCGGCGTCGATCCGACCAGTCGCAGGCGACGAAGGTGGAGGCTGGGGGTGCCCACCGGCACACCGAGTCGCTCGGCTGTCTCGGCATCAGCGGCTTCGACACGGTGGGATAGGACGACGGTTGAAGGCGGATTGCCGGACTTCTCAAGGTCTTCGTAGAGGCTCGTGAGGTCGACGGGCCGGGCCACCGGTCGCTGGATGACCTGAGTGCCGATACCGCGCCGGCGCACGAGCAGGCCCTTATCGACGAGGTCCTGGATGGCTTGGCGCACGGTGGGCCGGGACAGGCCGATGCGTTTGGCCATTGCGACCTCGTTCTCGAGCCGGGTTCCGGCCACGAGCGTCCCAGTCGCGATCGCGGCCTCGAGCTTGCGCGCGATCTGGACATAGAGCGGCACGGCTCCGGGGGAGCGGTCAAGGGGACCGAAGAACTCTGCGGGGAGTTCGGTCTCGGGTTCGCGTGCCATGGGCTCCTGCCTCGTCGGGGGATCTGTCTCGAGCTTACTCGGGGATGCGCGGCCCGGGGACGGTGACCCGCGCAGGTCAGCGTCCCCGGGACTGCGGGTCTCACCGCACGCCCTGTGTTATCCGGCGTGCGGCGAAACGCGCGTTTCGCCGGTCGTGCGGGGATCGTGCCCCGTACGGACTCACACGCCGCGTGCGGCCGTGAGCAGCACCTCGGAGGCGGTCTGCAGTCCTTCGATCCGGCCGAGGGATTCGTCCTCGTGCTCGATGTGCACGGCCATATCGGGATCGACCCTGGCCAAGGCGGCGACGAATCGGTTCCAGAAGTTCTGATCGTGGCCCTTGCCGAGCGCCACGAAGTCCCAGGAGGAGCCGGCGGGCCAGGCGCTGATGGCCGCCCCGCCGCGGATGTTCGTGATCCGGTCCCCGGTGAAGCGGGTGTGGCGGTCGTCAAGGACGCCGTGGGTCGATGCCGCCTTGTTGATGCGCACGTCCTTGGCCGCGGCGTGGACGACGAGCTCGCCGAGGTGGTCGATCGCGGCGACCGGATCGATGCCCTGCCAGAAGAGATGGGAGGGATCCATCTCGGCGCCGACGTTCGTTGCGCCGATGGTCTCAACGAGGCGTTCGAGGGTGGCCGGGTTGAACACGAGGTTGTGCGGGTGCATCTCGATGGCGATCTGCACGCCGTTGTCGGCGGCGAGGCGGTCGAGCTCACGCCAGACCGGGGTCGCGGCCCCCCATTGGGCGTCGCGGGTGTCGAGGAGGGACGACTCCCACGGGTTGACGATCCAGGAAGGCTTCGTCGCGGCGGCGTCGGCCCCGGGCAGGCCCGACATCGTCACCACGCGGGTCTGCCCGAGCCGGTTCGCGATCTTGATCGCCCGCTCGATGTCGGACAAGGTCGGGGGACCGATCTCCGGGTCGGGGTGGAGGGGATTGCCATTGGCGTTGAGCCCTGCCAACTCGACCCCCGCCTCGGCGAAGGTCCCGAGGTAGTCGTCTCGGGCATCGTCGGAGGTGAGGATGTCGTCGATCGTGGGCATGTGGATGGGCGGGAGGAATCCGCCGACGTTGATCTCGGCCGCGTCGAGTCCGAGATCCTTGATCACGGAGAGTGCTTCGGGCAGCGGGCGGTCGTGGAGGATAGCCGTGTAGACGCCGTACTTCATGCTGCGACCTCCTTCGCGGATCCGTTGTCGTTGGCCGAGGCGATGACGGCGTCGCGGACCTCGAGGGCGTGGAGGCCCGCGGAGAACTGGGCGCAGCGCGGCAGGGACTCGGCCTCGGGCCAGCCGACGACTTCGTCGAGGAAGGCGCGGGCCTGGAAGGTGAAGCCGTCGTTCTGTCCGACTCCGACGCCGGGGGCAGCCATCGCGAGACCGTCGGCGATATAGGGGTGTTCAGGGCCGAGCTGGATCGTCGTCAGGCCGGTGGCGGCGTGGCCGTCGATGCTCTGGTTGAGCACGATCTGGCCGGGGAAGCGGAAGTCGAAGCTGGCCGAGCCGTTCGCGCAGAAGACTTCGACGCCGAGGCTGTTGGGATGGCCTGCAGCGATGCGGGAAACCTGGAGGATGCCGGATCCCGTGGGGAATTCGACGCCGAAGCCGGCGTAGTCGTCATTGCCGACGGGTTCGAATTCGTCGCTGACTTCGACGTGGTCGTGACCGACGACGTGGCCCAGCGGCAGCGGGCGTTCAGTGATTGCGGTGTGGAAGCGGCCGCCGGAGACCGAGCTGATGGGGCCGGCGAGAAATTCGACGGTGTCGGTCAGGTGGCTGCCGACGTCGGCGAGTGCTCCGCTGCCGAGCTCTCCCTTGTAGCGCCAGCTCATCGGCGCGGTGGGGGAGCAGGCGTAGTCGGTCCAGTACCAGGCATTGACGTGGTGGACCTCGCCGAGGGTGCCGTCGTTGATGAAGTCGCGGATGGCGGCCAGGCCCGGGGCGCGACGGAACGTGAAGCCGAGACGGGCGATCGAGTCGGACTTCTCGGCGGCGGCGACCATGGCGCGGGCGTCGTCGACGGTGTCGGTCAGCGGCTTCTCGCACAGGACGTGCTTGCCGGCTGAGAGCAAGGCTTCGACGATCTCCTTGTGCAGGGAATTGGCGACGACGACGCTGACGATGTCGATATCAGGGGCGTCGACGATGTCCTGCCAATTCGTATCGTGGCGGGAGAATCCGTACCGGGAGGCGGTCGCGGCGGCGAGATCGCCGGCGATGTCGCAGACGGAGACGAGGTCGAGGTCCGGCAGTTCGCCGGAGCCGACGGTGGGGGCTGCGCGCCAGGCCGAGGCGTGGGCTCGACCGGCCATTCCGGCTCCGATAACAGCGATTCCGAGGCGCTGCGGCATAGAGATTCTCCTTTGAATGCATGGTGGTGATGGTGCGGGTTCGGAGTCCGACAGTGTGTTGGCGCTGTCGAGCGATCACCACGCTACAGGTTTATTTGTCATGTCAAAAGGTGTTTCGAGAACTATTTTGTCAGGACATGAAATTGACGTGGATGAAATGCGGCAACTCGGCCGTGCCGGCACTCTCGAGACAGCTCATCGCGCGGTCAGCACTGCGTCCCGCTGCTCCTCGGTCAGCGGCTTGACTGCCTCGCGGATCGTTACCCCGGATGCACGGTGCGCTCGCGGCAGAATCCAGTCGAAGACTAGGGTCGGACGCTTCTTCGCGGTGTCGCGCAGCACCCAGCCGATGGCCTTGCGAATGAAGAATTCCTTCTCCTCGAGCATCTCGTCGGCGAACCGCGTGAACCGGTCGAAGTCCCCGCGCCCGACACGCAACGGACGTAGATGGGCCAGCAGCGCCGAACGTCGGATCCAGAAATCCCCATCGACCGCCCAGCGTTCGAGGACCGGATCAAAGCCGGAATCCTGCTCGCTCAGCGGCCCAGTGAGGTCCCCGGCGAGCGGATCGACGAGCGCCCAGGTCTTCGCTTCTCGCAGGAATCCTTCGATGACGTGCGCATCCCCGGATCCGAGGTGGTCCTGCGTATGGATGAGCACCATCGTCGCCGCGGTGCGGCGTTCGTGGATGGGGTTGTCGTTGGGTTCGGTCCATAGCTGTCTGGCGAGGTCAATGGCCTCATCGTGGCCGAGGTCTGTCCCGCGCAGCGCGGCGCGGATAACCGAGCGTGTGTCCGGAACGCTCACTCCGTAGTGGTCGATCTCGCTCTTGAGGTAGGACTTCTCCTTCTCGGCCCGCTCGCGAGTGCCGCGGGCGCGCAGCTCCCGGTCGACCACCTCGGCGAGTGGCGTCTTCACGATTTGTCGGCGACGATGTCGCCGCGGACTGTGGAACGCCGGACGACGAGCTTCGGTGTGATGAGATGCTGCTTTGCCGGTTCGTCGGGGTCGGCGAGGATGTCGAAGACCGCTTGTGCGGACAGTTGTCCGATCAACTTGTTCTGCGGATCCACCGACGTCAGCGAGATCCTCTTCAGGGCTGATAGGGGGATGTTGTCGACGCCGACAACCGCCAGATCGTCGGGCACCGCAACGCCGGCGTCGTCGGCTGCTGAGAGGATGCCGATCGCGGAGACGTCATTGATCGAGACGATCGCGGTCGGCGGGGACGGCATGGCGAGCAGCTCCGTGGCAGCGGCATATCCGTCGCTCTCGAAGTAACCGGCTTCCCGGACGATCGGGGTCAGGCCGCGTGATTTCATCGCCTTTCGATAAGCGACCTCTCGGGTCATCGCGACTGCTCCGCCCAGGCCCCCGACGAAGGCGATCCGTTCGTGACCGAGTTCGCGCAGATGGTCGATGACGAGGTCCGCGCCCTGGGTGTCATCCATCCGGACCGAGGTGTGGCCGGAATCGCTGCGGGGCTCGGCGCTCGCGTAGACGGTTGGGATCCCCTCGAAGAGGCCCTCGTGTTCGATCACGGTGCCGACGACGATGAGCGCCTTGGGGCGCAGGTCCTGGAGCATGGCGATGACCCGCGAATCGACGCGCCCGTACGGCCGTTCCGGATCCTGATCATTGGCGACCGTGGCGCTAGTGATGAGTCCGTACTCGCCTCGAGCATCGAGTTCGACCCGAACCGCATCGGCGATCTCGGCGAAGATCGGATTGTGGAGGTTGACGACGAGGATGCCGACGAATGGTGATCCTTCCGTCGCCAGGGAGCGGGCAAGGAAGTTCGGTTGGTAGCCGAGCGTCTGCGCGGTCCTGAGGATCAGCTCGCGACGTTTCTCCCCGACGCGCTGAGGGTCCTTGAATGCGAGGGAGACGAGCGACTTCGACACCCCGGCGGCGGCCGCGACGTCACGGATCGTCGGCCTCGATCCCGAGGCCCTCGATTCGTCACCGGCAGCTGATCCCATGGCTTCATCTTCACACAGGATGGGGGTCGGGATGGACTGCGGGTGGTGATCGCGACTCAACTTGCGAAAAGATTCCGCGCCCCTCTTGACTTCATGATCCGAATCACACTAGATTCGCACTGATCCCATTTTGAACCGGTCCAAAAGTTTGGACGAATACGATGAACTCTGAATTTGGACCGGTTCAAAATGGATCACGCAATGAGTAAGGACGAAAGAATGTGGAGTACGCAATGACGCGCAGCGAGTTGCTCATCGGTGGGGCATGGCAATCCCCTCGTGAAGGAGACGGCCGGCTGAAGGACGTGGTGTCGCCGTTCGACGGTCGCACCGTCGGACAGGTCGCAGTCGCGGGTGCCGCCGACGTCGAGGCGGCCCTCGACTCCGCCACTCGCGGCGCAGAGATCTGGCGCAGGACCCCCGCTCACGAGCGCAGCGAGATTCTGCTCCGCGCCGCAGCGCTCGCCGATGAACGAAGCGAGGAGATCGCACGAGTGAACTCTGCCGAGAACGGCAAGACTCTCAAAGAGGCTCGCGCCGAAGCTGGCCGCTCCGGTTCGATCATCCGCCTCGCGGCGTTCGAAGGCACTCAGCTCTACGGCCAGACTCTCCCCCTCGATGCAAACCCGGGCACCGGCCTGGACAAGGTCGGGTTCACTCTGCCGCAGCCTGTCGGCGTGGTCGTTGCCATCACCCCATTCAACTACCCAGCGCTTCTGGTCAACCACAAGATCGCTCCGGCTCTGGCCGCTGGCAACGCTGTGATCCTCAAGCCTGCCAGCACCACCCCGCTGACCGCGCTGGCTCTGGCCGAATGCTTCATCGATGCCGGGCTGCCCGAAGGCGTCCTGTCCGTCCTCACCGGTTCCGGTGGCGACATCGGCGACCGTCTGGCCGCTGACAAGCGAGTCCGGAAGATCTCGTTCACAGGATCGACCGCCGTCGGCGAGCACCTTGCTTCCATCGCCGGTGTGAAGAAGCTGTCCTTGGAACTGGGATCCTCTGCCCCGGTCGTCATCCTGCCCGATGCAGACATCGATCTCGCGGCGACCGCCGTCGCCGCTGGTGGATACACCAACGCCGGTCAGGTCTGCATCTCGGTGCAGCGCGTCATCGTCCACGAAGACATTCAGGGCGATTTCCTCGATGCGCTGACCGCCAAGGTCCGTGACCACCGAATCGGCAATCCGGAAGACGATGCCACAACCGTTGGAACTCTCATCACCGAGAACGAGGCCAAACGAGTCGAAGACTCCATCGAACGTGCTGTCGAGGCAGGAGCCCGACTCGAACTCGGCGGTGGACGCGACGGCGCGATGATCGAACCTGCGATCCTCAGCGGTGTCGATCCCAACGCCTCGATCGCCCAGGACGAGATCTTCGGCCCCGCCGTTGCCGTGTCCACGGCACCCGATATCAAGACCGCCATCGAACTCGCGAACTCGACCGACTACGGTCTCGCGGCCGGAATCTTCACGAACAACGTCGACGCCGGCGTCCAGTACATGCGCGAGGTCGACGCAGGCAATATCCACATCAACTGGACTCCGCTGTGGCGTGCAGACCTTATGCCGTACGGGGGCCTCAAGGCCAGCGGTATCGGCAAGGAAGGGCTGCGGGCTGCGGTCGAAGAGATGACCGAATCCAAGACCGTCGTCATCCACGGGCGGCCGTGGAACTGATTTTCCGGCACTGATCCAAGACGCATCTGCCGACACATCACACGAGTCGGCACCACAACCTCGGCGCCCATGATCCTCGCATCAGCCGGCGCAATCGATCCGTTCGAAGGAGAACACATGAGTCACGAACCGACCATTCGCCTGACCGTTGCTCAGGCCGTCGTCAAGTTCCTCAGCAACCAGTACTCGGTCCTCGACGACGACCGTCAGCGTTTCATCCCGTCCGCGGCCGGCATCTTCGGCCACGGCAATGTGGCTGGGTTCAGCCAGGCCTTCTCGCAGTACGCCGATGACCTCCCGTTCATCCAGGGCCGAAACGAACAGGCGCTGGCCCACGCGGGAAGTGCCCTGGCCAAGGCGAGCAACAGAAAGCAGACGCTCGCTGTCACCGCATCCATCGGCCCCGGCGCGATGAACCTCGTGACCGCCGCTGCACTGGCGACCGTCAACAGGCTTCCTCTTCTTCTGCTCCCCGGCGACACCTACGCGACCAAGCGTCAGGGCCCGGTTCTGCAGGAGTTGGAGAACCCGCAGGATCCCAACTTGACCGTCAACGACGCCTTCCGGCCCGTCTCGGCGTTCTTCGACCGGATCACTCGCCCCGAACAGCTCATCACTTCCCTGCCCAAGGCCTTCAGGGTGCTGGCGAACCCCGCCGAGACGGGGGCCGTTGTGCTCTCGCTGCCGCAGGACATCCAGTCCCACGCCTACGACTTCCCCGTCAGTCTGTTCCGTGAACGGGACTGGAAGATCCGCCGCACCATTCCGCAGCCGAGCGATATCGACGAAGCAGCTGCCGTGCTTGCCTCTGCCAAGAAGCCCCTGCTCATCGCCGGAGGCGGGGTCCACTACTCAGAGGCCCGCGAGGCACTGGGTGAGTTTGCCGAGGCCACCGGCATCCCCGTTGCAGAGACCTTCGGCGGCAAGGGCGCTGCCCTCAACGCCGCCGACTGGGTATTGGGCGGCATCGGGCTTGAGGGCAACCCTGCGACCAACCGCCTCGTGGCTCAGGCCGATGTCATTCTCAGCGTCGGAACCCGGCTGACGGACTTCTCCACCGGGTCGCAGACGATGTTCAAGAATCCGGACGTGCGGTTCGCCTCGATCAACATCGCCGAACTCGACGCTCTCAAACAGGGAGCGGTTGCGGTGCTCTCCGATGCGAAGCTCGGCATCGAAGCGCTGGGTCAGAAACTCTCCGACTATTCGGTGCCCGGAGATTGGGCGAGCGAGATCGCCGATCAGAAGGCCGAATGGGCTCCCATCCGAAGCCAGGCACTCGACCCCGACACCGCGTTCGACAAGCTGGCACCGGAGAACGCCGAACTGGGTATTCCGGACACGGACGCCGTCATCACCCAGGGCCAGCTCATCGGGCTGCTCCAGGAGCACGCACAGCCGGGCGACACACTTATCGCTGCGGCGGGCGGCCCTCCGGGGGACCTGCTCAAGGTCTGGGACGCTACCGATGATCGCCGCTGCCACTTGGAGTTCGGATTCTCCTGCATGGGCTACGAGATCCCTGCCGGCATCGGCGTCAGGCTCGCCGATCCGCAGAGCAGCGGCCGCGTATCGGTCTTCATCGGTGACGGTACGTTCCTCATGAACCCGACCGAGATCCTCACCGCCGCTCAGGAACACCTCGACATCACCTACGTGATCTCGGAGAATCACGGGTTCCAGGTCATCCGCCGCCTGCAGATGATGAAGTACGGCGAACAGTTCGGCAACGACTTCCGGTACCGGGGTGAAGAGGACACTGCTCGTCTCTCGGGCGACTACCTCCACGTCGACCTCGGCGAGATCGCCTCGGGCCTCGGCGCGAAGACGATTCGGGCAACGAGCACCGAGGAGATCCGCTCAGCCCTCAACGACACCCGCGACGTCCACGGTCCTGTGGCTATCGTCGTCCCGACCGTCCCGCTCGTCGATCTCCCCGGTTCGGGAGTGTTCTGGGATGTGGCACCCGCCGAGGTCGCGGAACAGGAATGGGTAACCGAGCTGCGCACCGACTACGAAAAGGGTCTGGAGGACCAGAAATGGCACATCTGAATACATCGCTGACCCCCTTGGACAAGGGCGCCCTGGCAGGGCGGATCCGCGCAGGCGAGACGACCATCGGCAGCTTCGCGGGACTCGGCTCGACCATGGCCATCGAAGTCCTCGCCGCTGCAGGACTCGACTGGATCCTCGTCGACCTCGAGCACGGGGGCGGTGACGAAGCTTCGATCGGCGACGCCGCTGCCGCCGCCGGCGGATACGGAGCAGCAACTCTGGTGCGGGTGGAAACCCCGGACCGGATCAGGATCGGACGAGCCCTCGATGCAGGCGCCGCAGGAGTTATGCTGCCGCGAGTGAGCTCGGCGGCCGAGGTGGCCGAGATCATTCCGCACCTGCACTACCCGCCGCTCGGCGATCGGGGAGTGGCCACCTATAACCGCTCCCTGCGGTGGGGGATGGACAAGGCCGGTCTGGAAACCAGCAACGACGAGGTGCTCACGATCGTCCAGATCGAGACGACCGGAGCCCTCGCCGAGGTGGACGACATCGCAGCGCTTGAGGCCGTCGACGTCTTGTTCGTCGGACCCCTGGACCTGTCGTACGCACTCGGTGTGCCACTCGACTTCGACGCCCCGGCCTTCCGCGACGCCCTCGACACCGTCGTCGCGGCTGCTCGGAGACACGGAAAGTCGGCCGCATTCTCAGTGCCAACGCGGCGATCGCCGCAACCAGGGCCGAACAGGGCTTCACCTTCCTGCCGGTCGGTTCGGATTCGACTCTGCTGGCGGACACCGCCGCCGCCGTTGTGTCCACCCTGCGCGACTGACACCCCAGAACTTCGGGGGCCTCCTGCCCCCACCATTGACTGATCAAGGAGCACAATGAGCAACAACCCCACGACCATCGGAGTCGGACTCATCAGCGTCGGCTGGATGGGACAGCTGCACAGCCGTGCCTACGCCAACGTTCCCGTCGTCTACCCCGAACTGAGCATCAGGACTCGCCTGGTCATCGCGGCCGACACCAATGATGAGCGCGCGCAGTTCGCCCAGGACGTACTCGGATACGAGAGTTCAACGAGCGACTACAACGATGTTCTCAACCACCCGGACGTCGATGTCGTCTCCGTGTGCGCGCCGAACTTCCTGCATGAGGAGATCGGCACCGCCGTCGCCAAGGCAGGCAAGTCGCTGTGGATCGAGAAACCGGTCGGACGCTCCGCCGAAGAGACGGAGTCCGTGGTCGACGCGGCCGACGCAGCCAAGGTCGTCACCGCCGTCGGCTTCAACTACCGCAATGCCCCGGCCATCGAATACGCGCGCAAGATCATCGCTGAGGGCAAGCTCGGACGCATCACGAACGTACGTGGTGCATTCTTCGCCGACTACTCGGCCGAGCCGAATGGTGCTCTGTCCTGGCGCTTCATCCGCGGACTCGCCGGGTCCGGCGTCCTCGGCGACCTCCTGGGACACCTCACCGATCTTTCTCACTACGTCGTCGGGCCCATCGACAAGGTCACCGGTGTGGCCAACACGGCCTACACCGAACGTCCCAAACAGCAGATGGGCAGCGGCACTCACTTCGACGTCGTCGAGGGCGGCGAGATGGCCCCGGTCGAGAACGAGGACTACGCCGGTCTGCTCGTCCACTTCGGCCCCGAAGCTCAGGGCGCAGGCGCCGTCGGCACCTTGGAAGCATCACGGGTGTGTGTGGGCCCACGGGCAGAGTACTCGCTCGAGGTCTACGGAACCGAAGGCTCACTGCGGTGGAACTTCGAACGCATGAATGAACTCGAGCTGGCCCTCGGCTACAAGGGCCCCCATGTTGGCTTCACCCGCATCATGGCCGGCCCCGAGTTCGGTGACTTCTCGAAGTTCCAGCCGGGTGCCGGCACCTCGATGGGCTATGACGACCTCAAAGTCATCGAAGCGAAGAAGTTCCTGCTCGCCCACGTCGGCCAGGAATCCGCCCATGCCGACGTCCATGACGCACTCGCAGCCAACCGCGTGGTCTACGCAGGCGAGCGTGCAATCGCCACCGAGTCGTGGCAGACCGTCGAACAGGTCGAAGGCACCTCCGCATCGACTCGGACCGCTGCCGATACGACCAGGAAGGAGACCGTCGATGCCTGAGAAGACCATCGTCATCGGTCTCGGACCGGTACCGAAGAACCTCGTCGAAGCTGAACTCGGGCGCAGTGTCGACTTCGTCGAGAGCCCTGAGCCTGCGGACTATGCGAAGGCCGAGGGCGCAATCGTCCGTGCCGCCGTCAAGGTCGGTCCGGCAGAACTCGACGCTATGCCCAACCTCAAGGTCATCGCCCGCACCGGTGTGGGAGTCGATGACGTCGACGTCGACGCTGCCACCGAGCGGGGAATCCCCGTCGCGATCACGCCCGGAGCCAACTCGACGGCCGTCGCTGAAGGCGCTTTCGCCCACATGCTGCAATTGGTCAAATCCCTGGGGCCGCTGACCGAGATCGTTCGCTCTGGAGGATGGACCGAGCGCACCAGCGTCCCGGTCGGCGATCTCGACGGAGCGACCCTGGGAATCGTGGGATTCGGCAACATCGGTCGCCGCGTGAAGGCGATCGCCGAGGCATTCGGCATGACCGTCCTCGCGTATGACCCCGTCGCAGAGGTGCCCGAGGCCAACAGGGCCGAGACGGTCGACGAGATTCTGCGCGCATCCGACATCGTCACTCTCCATGTCCCGTTGCTCGAGAGCACCCGTCACATGATCGACGCCCGTGCGATCGAGACGATGAGGGACGGAGCGATCCTCATCAACACCAGCCGTGGCGGACTGATCGACGAGGACGCGGCACTGGCCGGACTCGAATCGGGCAAGCTCGGGGGAGTCGGCTTGGACTCGTTCGAATCCGAGCCGCCGCAGCCGCACCCCCTCTACCAGCATCCGCGCACGGTGCTGAGCCCTCATGTGATGGGACTCAGCGCGAAAGCCAGCCGAGCCACCTTCATCGCCGCCGCCCGCGCCGTGGACGCCGTCCTCAAAGGCGGACGTCCAGACGCAGCAGTGAACGCGGCAGAGACACAGGCGGCACTTGCAGCCGCAGGCAAAGGAGACAATCAGTGAGCACCGTCAAGATCGCCGCAGCACCCATCTCCTGGGGCGTCTGCGAAGTCCCCGACTGGGGATTCCAGCTGAGCCCGGAACGGGTTCTTACCGAAATGCAGGAACTCGGATTCGATGCCACGGAGTTCGGCCCCGAAGGGTTCCTTCCCGACGACCCAGCAGGCAGGGCAGAGACCCTCAAACAACATTCGATGCAGGCCGTCGGCGGATTCTACCCGGCCATCATCCACGACCCCGACCACGATCCGCTGCCGGGAATCGAACGCGAGCTGGAAGCGTACACGGCAGCCGGAGCCGACACGCTGGTCCTGGCCGCAGCGACGGGGATCGACGGATATGACGCCAAGCGTCCCGAGCTCGATGACGCCGGGTGGGACACCGTCTACGGCAACATCGACCGAATCCTCGCGGCGGCCAAGGCACAGGGCGTCACCGTCAGCCTGCATTCGCACGTCGGTACGATGATCGAAACCCAGGACGATGTCGACCACATTCTCAACGGCACAGACGTCGACTTCTGCTTCGACACCGGCCATATGTTCATCGGCGGAGTCGACCCGGTCGAATTCGTGCAGAAGCACACGGAACGCATCTCCCACGCACACCTCAAGGATGTTTCCCTCGACCGTGCCCGCCGTGTTCAGGCCGGTGAACAGACCTACTATGATGCCGTCGTCGACGGAATGTACCAGCCCCTGGGCCAGGGCGACATCGACATCGAGTCGATCGTCGGCACCCTCATCCGTGCCGGATTCGACGGCTGGTTCACGCTCGAGCAGGACACCGTCGTCGCGGACGAGCCTGCACCCGGTTCTGGCCCGATCGAACAGGCACGCGCCAGCCTCACCTATCTCAAGACCATCGTCGAGGAGAACCGATGAGCGTACGGATCGGCGTCGTGGGTCTCGGCCGAATCGGTCGAATGCACGCTCGCAACATCGCACAGGAAGACGGCGTCGACGAACTCGTCCTCATCGGCCGCAGCGAAGACAAGCTCCAGGACGCCAAGGCGCAGCTGCACTCGGAGCTCGCCGAAGATGCTGGTCCGCAGCTGCGGGGTGAACACGCTCCCTCCCCGTCCGGCCCCGGGCCGCACGTCGACACGGTTCTGCTCACCGAGGATTGGACGAACGGACTCGACGGCGTCATCATCGCCAGTTCGACTCACACTCACCCCGATCTCGCCAGGACCGCGCTCGCCGCGGGGGTCCCCGTCCTCCTCGAGAAGCCGATCGGGCTCAAACTCGAAGAGACCGCTGCACTCTCGGCCGAATTCGAATCGCTCAACGTTCCGATCATGGTGGCCTACCACCGCCGTTACGACGAGGGGTTCCAGAACCTCAGAGAGCGGATCCACAGTGGTGACTTGGGCACGATCAGGGTCATCCACTCTGCTGGACACGATCACTTCCACGTCGATCCGGAATTCATCCCCACCTCGGGTGGGGTATGGCGTGACCTGCTCATCCATGAGTTCGACACGATCCCCTGGCTCCTTGGGCAGACACCGGTGTCGATCTTCGCCTCCGGAGCGGTTCTCGATGAGCAGGCCTATGCGGACAGCGGAGATCTGGACACGGCCACGGCCGTGATCACCTTCGAATCGGGTGTGCAGGCGCTCATCAGCGGTGCCCGCAACATCGCCTCCGGCCAGGACGTCAACACCGTCGTCTACGGCAGCGATGCGGCATTCGCCGCAGGGATCGACTCCCATTCGCCCGTCATCTCGACGGAACCGGGTGTCGCACCGCCGGAGTCAACGTATGCCGATTTCATCGAACGGTTCGAACCGGCATTCAGACGCGAAGTCCGTCATTTCCTTGCCGTCATCAACGGCGACGCCACCTCTCTGACCTTGCCGTCCGATGGCATCGTCGCAGCGAAATTGGCGTTGGCAGCCGAGGAATCGGTTCGCCGCGGCCGACCCGTCCGATTGGACGAAATCACCGCGTGAGCGCTCAAGTCGCGACACCGCACAAACCCACATTGACTCAACGCGAATTTCGAACGAGGAGAGAAGTTCAATGACGAATGAACAACTGCGCATCGGTCTCATCGGGACCGGCCGCATCGGCAAGGTCCATGCCGTCAACATCGCGGCACTTCCCGAAACCACCCTGACCTGGGTGATCGACCCCTACGTCGCCGGAGCCGAAGCGATCGCTGAGGAAAACGGCGCCCGCGCAACAGGCGACCCCGACGAAGCCTTCGCTTCGGGTGAACTCGATGCAGTGGTCATCGCCTCACCGACGTCGACCCACGCCGATCTCATCAAGAAGGCCATCGAGGCCGGCATCCCGGTGCTCTGCGAGAAGCCGATCGACCTCGGCATCGCCCGTGTCGACGAACTGGCGCCACTGGTCGAGAATTCCGACGTTCCCTTCGCCGTCGGTTTCAACCGCCGGTTCGACCGTGACTTCTCACTCGCTCGAGAACGCCTCATCGCCGGTGAGGTCGGAGACCTCGAGCAGCTGTCGATCATCAGCCGCGACCCCGCCCCACCAAGCGTCGAGAACCTCCGGACGACCGGCGGCATGTTCCGAGACCAGACCATTCACGACTTCGACATGGCACGCTATTTCGCCCCTGACATCGTCGAGGTCTACGCGACCGGCTCGCAGCTGTTCGATGCAGGAGCCAAGGAGACGTCCGACTTCGATACCGCCATGGTGACGATGCGGACCTCGGATGGAGTTCAGATCTCCATCACGAACTCACGGCACAGTGCGATCGGCTATGACCAGAGGATCGAGATCTTCGGCGGCCAGGGCATGCTCGAAGTCGGGAATGCGGGCACGAGCCTGGTCAGCTACTCGAATGCGACGGCTGTGAAGACCACAACGCCCTATCAGCACTTCTTCCTCGAGCGATACTCCGAGGCCTACCTCGAGGAATTGCGCGAGTTCAGTCGACTCGTAAGAGGGGAGGAATCCCGCTGCTCGACCTTCGCCGACGGCGCGCGGCACTGCTGCTGGCCGACGCGGCCGAACTCTCGGCCAGAGAAGGAAGAATCGTCCGCGTCGACCTGGACAGGTGAACGGCTCGACGAGCCGCACGTCGACATCAATGACAGTGCAACGAAGCACAATGTGAGGAGACCACCGTGGTTGCCAATTCAACAGAGTCACCGACTCTCAGGGACTCAGCACTACCGGACATGCCGAAAACCGGACCGTTCAGGAAGAGGATCGGACTGATCTCGGTCGTCGCCTGCTTCGGCGGCCTTCTGTTCGGCTATGACACAGGCGTCATCAACGGCGCGCTCCGGCCGATGTCGCAGGAACTCGGCCTCACTGCGGTCAGCGAAGGAGTCGTGACGAGTTCGCTCGTCTTCGCCGCAGCCTTGGGTGCAGTGACCTGCGGCCAGATCTGCGACATGATCGGCCGCCGACGGACGATCATCTATCTTGCGCTGATGTTCTTCCTCGGCACGCTGGTCGTCGTGTTCGCTCCGAACGTCGCCTTGCTGGTGGTCGGCCGGATCCTTCTCGGTCTCGCGGTCGGTGGAGCATCGATCGTCGTGCCGGTGTATCTGTCGGAGCTCGCTCCGCACGAGATCCGCGGCTCGATCAGCGGACGCAACGAAGTCGCGATCGTGTCGGGGCAGTTGGCTGCCTTCGTCGTCAACGCCATCATCGGCAACGTGTGGGGACATATCGACGGGATCTGGCGAGTCATGTTTGCCATCTGTGCGATACCTGCCGTCTGTCTGTTCATCGGCATGCTTCGGATGCCCGAATCGCCGAGGTGGCTTGTCGAACACAATCGCCGGGATGAGGCGTTGGCAGTCCTCATGACCGTCCGCACCGAAGAACGGGCTCGCGCCGAACTCGGGGCCGTCGAAGTGGTCGCCGAGGCATCGACCGGTGATCAGCGAGTCGGCTACCGGAAGTTCGTCTTCAACAAATGGCTGGTCAGGATCGTTTGCGTCGGAATGGGCGTTGCAGTCTGTCAGCAGCTCACCGGAATCAACTCGATCATGTACTACGGTCAGGTCGTCCTCATCGAATCCGGCTTCGCGGAGAATGCCGCGCTCATCGCCAATATCGCGCCCGGAGTGGTCGCAGTGCTCGGCGGCTTCTTCGCGCTGTACATGATGGATCGGGTCGATCGGCGCACCACCTTCATCACGGGTCTGTCCCTGACGACGACGTTCCATCTTCTCATCGGACTGTGCTCGAAATTCATGGCGGAGGACAATCCGCTGCGAGCATGGGTCATCCTTGCTCTCATCGTCGGTTTCGTAGCCTCCATGCAGTCGTTCCTCAATGTCGCCGTGTGGGTCTGGCTCGCAGAGGTGTTCCCGCTGCCGATGCGCGGCGTCGGAATCGGGGTCTCTCAGCTGTTCGGGTGGGGGATGAATGGAGTCATCGCCTTGCTGTTCCCGTCGCTGGTGGCTGGTGTCGGAATCTCCGGCGTCTTCTTCATCTTTGCGATCGTCGGAGTGCTGGCATTGATCTTCATCGCAACGCAGGTGCCCGAGACTCGCGGCATCTCATTGGAGAAGATGGAAGAAGGCGTCGAAACAGGAATTGCCTACAGATTCCGCGAGTGGAAAAGGATGCGTGACGAGCAGTGACCGCGACAGAGCTGATAGCGACCTGCTGGACAAGCGCCGGCGACGCCGCCCCACTGCGGGCGAGCGAACGCAGCCCCTTCGACCCTCTCGACCGGGTGAGAGAAGTCGCGACCACCGGATGGGCAGGGCTTGGATTCGTCCTCGATGATCTGCGGGCCGTACGTGAGACCATCGGCTACGACAAGCTTGCCGATGAGATCGCAGCCGCCGGACTGAAGCACGTTGAGGTCGAACTGTGCTCCGGCTGGTGGAAAGACCCCGGTGAGGGATGGCGCGGGCACTGGGAGGAGCTGCTCGAAGCCGCTCAGGCTCTCGGCGCGGCCTTCATCAAGGTCGGCACCGACAGTGGACCCGCCGTCGACGACGTGGAGTCTTTCGTCGAGCCCCTGCGCCGCCTGGCGGCCGAGGCGCAGTCCCACGACACCAAGGTCGCGCTCGAGCCTCTGCCGTTCGGCATGATCGCGTCGATTCCGCAGGGCGCCGAGCTCATCCGTCGCGTCGACCATCCCGCCGCAGGGCTGATCGTCGACTACTGGCACGTGTTCCGTGCGGGGACCTCTCTGGAGGAGCTGAGGGATTGCCTCACCCCGGACATGATCGCCGGTGTCGAACTCTGCGATGCCGACGAGAGCGTGGTCGGGTCTCTGTTCGAAGACACCAGGGACAACCGTCGCCTCCTCGGTGAAGGGGATCAGGATGTCTGCGGTTTCATCGAGACACTCAGAGCCATCGGCTATGACGGCCCATGGGGTGTTGAGATCCTGTCTGAGGATCACCGGAAGCGACCCCTGCACGAGGCGCTCGACATTGCACGTCGAACGGCGCTGTCCGCATTCGGCGTTGTCTGAACGAGCAGCGGCGATGACCCCGGTCTGAGCGATTGCGCCTGTTCGACACGACCGACGAGAAGCTGAACAGGCCCGAGCCGAAGAAACGGCCGGCCGACTGTCCCGGATCGCAATGATCCATGGGGACGTCGCCGGCCGTTCTCTGTTCTCAACCGGAGGCCGCGAGTCTCATGCAGCGCGGTGTCTCCGGAAGTCTGTCGTCGCCGGGCGCGGACCTCAGTCCGTGCCGGCGTCGAAGGCCGAGGACAGGTTGGCCAGGTCGCTGGCCGCGTCGACATCGGCGCCGGAGTTCGCAATCTCGTCGGCACCGCCGGCTTCGAGCGAGCCCACGAGCTCGGAGGTCGGACCGGAGACGATGCCCATGGCCGCGTACTGCTCGAGGCGGGCGCGCGAGTCGGCGATGTCGAGGTTGCGCATGGTCATCTGGCCGATGCGGTCCTCGGGGCCGAAGGCGGAGTCGCCGACGCGTTCCATCGACAGCTTCTCCGGCTGGTAGGACAGGTTCGGTCCGGTGGTGTTGACGATCGTGTAGTCGTCGCCGCGGCGCAGGCGCAGAGTGACCTCGCCGGTGATCGCCGAGGCGACCCACCGCTGCATGGACTCGCGGAGCATGAGCGACTGCGGGTCGAGCCAGCGTCCCTCGTACATGCGACGGCCCAGGCGGCGGCCTTCCTCGTGGTAGAGGGCGATGGTGTCCTCGTTGTGGATGGCGTTCAGGAGCCGCTCGTAGGTCACGTGGAGCAGCGCCATGCCCGGGGCCTCGTAGATGCCGCGGGACTTCGCCTCGATGATGCGGTTCTCGATCTGGTCAGAGACTCCGAGTCCGTGACGGCCGCCGATTTCATTGGCCTTGTAGACGAGTGCGACCGGGTCGTCGAACTCCTCGCCGTTGATCGCGACGGGGCGTCCGGCTTCGAAGCGGACGGAAACCTCTTCGGTTGCGACCTCGACGTCATCGCGCCAGGCGGCGACGCCCATGATCGGTTCGACGATGTCGAGACCTGCGTCGAGGAATTCGAGCGTCTTGGCCTCGTGAGTCGCGCCCCAGATGTTCGCGTCCGTGGAGTAGGCCTTCTCAGCTGAGTCTCGGTACGGGTAGCCATGTTCGACGAGCCATTCGCTCATCTCCTGCCGACCGCCGAGCTCCTCGACGAAGTCGGAGTCGAGCCACGGCTTGTAGATGCGCAGCTTCGGGTTGGCCATGAGGCCGTAGCGGTAGAAGCGCTCGATGTCGTTGCCCTTATAGGTCGAGCCGTCGCCCCAGATGTCGACGCCGTCTTCCTTCATCGCCCGCACGAGCATGGTGCCCGTGACCGCGCGGCCCAGGGGAGTGGTGTTGAAGTAGGTCTTGCCGCCGGAGCGGACATTGAACGCACCGCATTGCAGAGCGACGAAGCCCTCTTCGACGAGCAGACGCTTGGCATCGACGAAGCGGGCGATCTCGGCGCCGTACTCCTTGGCGCGAGCGGTCACACCGTCGAGGTCGGGTTCGTCGTACTGGCCGATATCGGCCGTGTACGTGCACGGGATGGCGCCCTTGTGGCGCATCCACGCGACCGCGCAGGAGGTGTCCAGTCCGCCGGAGAAGGCGATTCCAACGTGCTCACCGACTGGGAGCGAAGACAGTACTTTCGACATGGCACCAGCGTAACGGCTCTTTGGTGCGATTGTCGAATTGTTATGCATGGGAATGTATTTTTATGTGAGTAGGGTGGGTCGGTGGCATTCCCGCAATCTCGCCGAGGCGGCCCTGATGATTGCTATCGTGTGCGGATGACGAATCCTCCCGCACCCCAGTTCGCCATCCGCGCCGAGACGCCAGGCGATATCGATGCCATCCACGCATTGACCGCGGCGGCCTTCGGTCAGGTGGACGAGGCGGAGATCGTCGACGCTCTTCGCGCTTCCGGCAATGGGTTCGAAGAGCTCTCGTTCGTCGGCGTCCTCGACGGTGAGGTCATCGCTCACGCCATGCTCTCCCGCTGCTTCGTCGGTGAGGTCCCCGGAGTCTGCCTCGCCCCCTGTTCGGTCCAGCCCGAGCATCAGCGCACCGGCGCCGGTACCGCCGTCATCTAGGCGTTGCTGACCGAGGCCTCCCGCAGAGGTGAGGCATTCGCCGTCGTCCTCGGTCATGCCGAGTACTACCCGCGCTTCGGGTTCACCCCGGCGTCCGGATTCGGTATCACCCTCCACGTCGACGTTCCCGACGAAGCGCTCATGGCGATGCCGCTGGCCGGTGAGGTGCCCGCGGGCGCCTGGCCTTCGCTCCCGAATTCGGGGTCTGAGGCTCGGCCTCACCTGCTCCGCCTCGCCCGGACCACCCTCCTGCTCGAGGTGCGTTCGCCCGAATCTCGTCCGCGCGGCTGACCGTCATTTCATCCTCGCGGCGGAGGTGCCGAACGATCGCGAGTCATAGCGTGGAATCACAGGCACGGACCCCGGACGAACCGCTCGGCACCGTGCATGATCGAGGAGGAATTGTGAACACGCAGACGCACAATCAGGCAGGATTCACCGAGGCGACCGGACCAACCGCCGAGGCGGTCCGTGAGACTCCCGCTGCCGACCGGTCCGTCCCCAACAACGCAGTCGACGCGAAAGGGCGTCCGCTCGCCGTGGTGCCCGCGAAAGTCCCGTGGCTCGAACTCGGCATCTTCGCCGTCACCGCCTTCGGCCTCGCATGGCTGGTCTGCCTGCCGCTGTGGTTCTCCGACAAGGGGATCGGCGACCCGGCCCTGCTCCTGACCTGCGGCAGCGCCATGATGTTCACTCCGCTCATCGCCAGCATCATCGCCTCCATCGTCCAACGGCGACGGGTTCGCGCCAGGGGAGAGGTCCTGGCCAGCGCTCCCCGCTACTTCGGCTTCTGGCCGCTGCGCAGCTTCGGCCGCGTCATTGGGATGACCATTGCCGCCTTCTTCGGGATCATGGTCCTCGTCGTTCTCGCCTACCTGGTCAGCGCGGCTTTCGGATGGCTTTCTCTCGACCTCGACGGACTGTCCGGGTTCAAGGCGCAGCTGGACATGATTCCCGGGGCGGACACACTTCCCACGGCAGCCGCCATCGCTATCTATCTGCTGCTCATGGTCGTCGGTTCGGCGGCCAACATCGGCGTGACGATCGGCGAGGAATTCGGCTGGCGCGGATGGCTGCTCACCAGCCTGCGCTCCTTGGGCACCTGGCCCGCACTGCTCATCATCGGTGTCGTCTGGGGTCTGTGGCATGCACCGCTCATCCTGCTCGGCTACAACTTCGGCCGCCCCGACATCACCGGTGTGGGCTTCATGGTCGGTGGCTGCATTATGGTCGGCATCCTCTTCGGCTGGCTGCGCCTGCGCACCGGATCCGTCTGGCCGGCCGTGTTCGCCCACGCCGCACTCAACGGATCCGCAGGCATGCTGCTCGCGCTGTTCCTCGGCACAGGGGCGCAGACTCCGGATCCTGCCCTCGTTGCGTTCCTCGGAGTCGCTGGCTGGATCGTCTCCGCGGTCGTCATCGTGGTGCTCATGGTCACCGGACAGTTCCGGAAACAGCCGGAACTGGGAATCAAGAACGCCAAGCGAGTGCAGGCCGGCCTCGAATTTTGAGGCCCGGCCCCGGCGTCGGCTAGGCTCAAAACCCGATCAACCGGATTCCCAATCCACACAGGAGCCTCATATGACCTTCGGACCTTCGCTGCTTCAGACCGCCGGACGCGTGTTCACCGCACCGATCTTCATCAGCGGCGGCTACTCGGCCATCACTGATCCGGCAGGCAAAGCGGCGATGGCCGAATCGACCCTGGACGCCATCCGCGAATACGTGCCCGGACTTCCCGAAGACAACGAGCTGCTCGTGCGCATCAACGGCGGCGTTCAGATCCTCGCCGGCACCACCCTGCTGCTCGGAATCAAGCCGCGCCTCTCGGCACTCGCACTCGCCGGGTCCCTCATCCCGACCACCCTCGCAGGCCACTCCTTCTGGGAGATGGAAGGCGGAGAGGCGAAGGCCCACCAGACGCAGTTCTCGAAGAATCTCGCCACTCTCGGCGGTCTGCTGCTCCTCCTCGGAGCCGGCGAGAACCAGAAGGCCATCGACAAAGCAGCTGCCAAGGCCGCCGCGAAGGCTGCGAAGAAGGCGGAGAAGCGCGCCCTCAAGCAGGCCTGAGGCATGACGCACCCGTCCGCCGGTGACGCCTCCGGGCAGGAGGCCTCGGACGGTGTGCCCGCCGACCCGATGTCCGCCGCGATCGCCGACATCATCACCTTCAACGACGTCAAGGATCCGAACGTCTGGACGCGACCGACCACGCCGCCGGCCGCGATCGAGATCGTCGACCACGATCCCAATTGGGCTGACCATTTCGCCGAGGCGGCCCACCAGATCCGTCGGGCACTGGGCCAGAGCGGGTCGTTCGTCGGCATTGATCACGTCGGGTCCACCTCGGTGCCAGGATTGCCGGCGAAGCCGATCATCGACATCGCTCTCATCGTCGACGATCCGACTGCCGAAGACGACTATGTCCCCGCGCTTACCGAAGCGGGGTTTGGTCTCACCATCCGTGAACCCGCCTGGTACGAGCACCGGATGTTCAAGCGGCTCGATCCGGAACCCGGACAGCTGGACTGTAATCTCCACGTCTTCGGGCCCCGGTGTGCGGAAGTGGCACGGATGCGGCTGTTCCGCGACTGGCTGCGGGAACATGAGGACGAGCGCGAGCTCTACCAGTCTGTGAAGCGCACCTCGGCCGAGGAATCGAACGCGGTCGGTGAGGCAGTCATGGGCTATAACAGCCGCAAACAGGCCGTCGTCCGCGAGATCTACCACCGTATCTTCGTTGCTCGAGGGTGGCTCTGAATCCTGCGACGACCCCTGGAAATCCGCACAGAAGCGCCTATGATCGAAGCATGGCCAAGGCACTTCTCATCGTCGATGTCCAGAATGATTTCACCGAAGGCGGCGCGCTCGGCGTCACCGGCGGCGACCGCGTGGCCGCGGGCATCACGCGCCACCTTGCCGCACACGCCGGCGACTACGATGCGATCATCGCCTCCCGCGACTGGCACGATGCCGACAGCGACAACGGCGGTCACTTCAGTGACACCCCGGACTTCGTCGACAGCTGGCCCGTCCACTGCGTCGCCGGCACGACCGGCGCCGAATTCGACCCCCTGCTCGACACCGCACCCATCACCCACGAGGTCCGCAAAGGTCAGGGCCGACCCGACTATTCGGCTTTCCAAGGAATCACGGGAACGGGGAGCCGCCTCGGCGAGCTTCTGAACGATCTCACCATCACCGAGGTGGACGTCGTGGGCATCGCCACCGACCACTGCGTGCGCGCCTCCGCGCTCGACGCACTGACCGCGGGAGTGGCTGTCCGCGTGCTCACCGACCTCGTCGCAGGCGTCGGGGAGGACTCGAGCGCGGCGGCCCTCACAGAGGTGGAACAGGCGGGCGCCACCCTCGCATGAGTCGCTGACTCCACCGCTGACTCCCCGCTGACCCCACCACTGACACTCCACCCACAGAAAAATCATCGCCCCAGGCCACAGCGTTTTCTCCATCGAAAGTTGCAGATGGGGTCTGAACTCTTTTGCGATGTTCTCCAGCCCATAGATTGATGGACTGGAGTCATGAACTCACCACTGGCGAAAACCGCACACACGCTGACATCGAAGCGCGGTTCGTGGCTGGTCCTCGGCGGGGTCGTCGTCCTCGTCGTCCTGCTCTTCGGGCTCCTGTCCGGGGCAGGGGAGGACCGGCCCAACGAAACCGCACCAGCCGACTCCGAATCCACTCAGGCCCAGCAGACCCTCGACAAGTTCCCCGAGGCGGACAAACAGTCCGTCATGGTCGTGGCCTCGAACAAGGACGGCTCCGAACTGTCCGCCGGCGATCAGGCCGAACTGAAGAAGCTCGGCACCTCGCTCGGCGACTCCGTCGGAGACGAATCCACGGACCCCGTCACCGGGCCGATCCTCAGTGACGACAAGCAGGCAGCCCTGCTCTTGGTCCCCATCACGGTGGGCATGACGAACTCGGACACCGCCGAGACCGTCGATGACCTGCGCACCGCCATCACCGACGACCCGACCGCTCAGTCGCTCACAGGTGACGGCATGTCTCTGCTGGTCACCGGCGGTCCTGCGATCGGCGCGGACATCGCCTCGGCATTCGACGGTGCGGACTTCACGCTGCTCATCGTCACCATCGTCATCGTCGCCCTGCTGCTCATCATCACCTACCGTTCACCGATCCTGTGGCTGCTGCCGCTCATCGTCATCGGCACCGCCGACGGGCTCGCCTCGACCGTGACCGCGGCCGTCGGCGACTGGCTCGACCTGCAGTTCGATGCGGGAATCATCAGCGTCCTCGTCTTCGGCGCGGGCGCGAACTACGCGCTGCTGTTCATCTCCCGCTACCGCGAGGAGCTGCGCCGCTTCGCCGACCATCGCGTCGCGCTCGCCGAAGCCTGGACGCACACCGCCTCGACGATCCTCGCGTCGAACCTCACCGTCGTCCTGTCCCTGCTCAGCCTCGTCTTCGCGATCATCCCCGGCACCCGCGGCCTGGGCATCACCGCGGCCGTCGGTCTGCTCATCTCCGCAGCCGCCGTCCTCTTCGCGCTGCCGCCCGTGCTCGCGATCTGCGGAAAGAAGATGTTCTGGCCCTTCATCCCGAAAGCCGAGCGGGCCGCGGATGAAGAGATGACCCCCGCCGAGGCGGCCAAGCCCTCGATCTGGCGCACCATCGCCACCCGCGTGGTCCGCAGACCCGGGCTCCACCTCGGTGCCGGGATCGTCATCCTCGGTGTCATGGCCACCGGTTTCATCGGTTCGTCGATCGGTCTCGATCAGACCGAGAAGTTCCGGGTCCAGTCCGAATCGGCGCAGGGGCTCGACGTCCTGGCCGACCACTTCCCGCCCGGCGAATCCCAGCCGATCTGGATCGTCGCCGACAGCGACCATGCCGATGACGTCGTCGATTCGGTCAGCGAGATGAATGGCGTCGTCCGCGCCTCGGCGATCGAGGATACGAGCGTCGACGGCACCTCCGTCACGAAGATCATGGTCACCGGCGAATACGAACCCGACAGTGCGAAGGGACTCGACCTCGTCGAGGACATCCGCACTGACGTCCACGCCATCGACGGGGCGAACGCCCAGGTGGGCGGGGCCGCGGCCACAGAACTCGACGCCCGCGACGGCAACCAGACGGACTTCTTCACGATCGTCCCGATGGTCCTGGCGATCAGCTTCATCATTCTGCTCGGCATCCTCCGCGCACCCATCGCGGCGTTCACCCTGCTGCTCGTCAACGTGGTGTCCTCGGCTGCGGCGATCGGACTCGGAGCCTTCCTGTCGCGGACGATCTTCGGTCAGTCCGCGCTCGATGCGCAGGTGCCGATCCTCGCGTTCCTCTTCCTCGTGGCGCTCGGCATCGACTACTCGATCTTCCTCGCCCACCGTGCGAAGAATGAGTCCGTCCTCCACGGCGGACGTCAGGGCATGATCGAAGCCGTGGCCCACACCGGTGGAGTCATCACCAGCGCCGGAATCGTCCTGGCCGGAGTGTTTGCGGCACTGGGCATGCTGCCGCTGATGGTGCTCGGTCAGCTCGGCCTCATCGTCGGAGTCGGCGTGCTCGTCGACACGATCATCGTGCGCACCGTCATCGTGCCCTCGATCTTCGGGCTCGTGGGCGACAGGATGTGGTGGCCGAACAGGTCGATCACCCACTTCCATGAGAACGCGGAAACCGGTGTGGTCGGCGACATGGTCGCGGGATCGGACGAGTCCGAGCACTACGCACACTCCACCCATCTGCTGGCCGAGAAGTCGTTTGCGGACTCCGGACCCCAGCACGGCAAGCACTGAGCCGTCACGCTGGGCCGGCCCGGGCGACGACATGGACCGTCGCCCGGGCCTCCTCGGTGTTCGCACCGGGTCGCGCATATGTCGTACCGCCGGTGTCCCGGATGTGGTTGAGTTGGCAGGGAGAGCATGACAGCACAAGATCACCGTCTCGGCATATTCACCGCCGAGTTCGACCAGCAGGAAGGAGGCAGCGTGGGCGCACGCAGATGGACAGAGCGCACGATGGAGTTCGGTCAGCACGCCATCGCACTCGTCCTCACGCTCATCTCCTGCATCCGCGCGGTCTCCGTCGGCGCTCCGCTGGTCGCCGCCATCGCCTTGAGCGTGGTGTTTCTCGCTTGGTACGCCCTCGGCGCCGTGAGAGCGGCTCGCTCCGGCGCACTGGTGCTGGCGAAATGGTGGCTCATCGTCCTCGCCGTCGCCTGGCTGTGCACCCTGCTCGTCTCCGCCGAGTTCATCTGGGTCGCATTCCTCCTCTGGCTGCTCGCCGGCCATCTCTTCTCCCTGCGCATCGCCATCGTCTTCACCGCGCTCACCTACATCGCGACGGTCGTCGCTCCGCTCGCGCACTACGGGCAGGTGCCGACCCCGAGCATCATCGGGTCCCTCATCGGCGCCGTCTTCGCCCTCGGTTTGTCCCGCGGCTATATCGAACTGCTGCGCGAAGGCCGCCGTCGTGAGGAGCTGCTGCGCTCCCTCGAACTCGCCCACCAGAATCTTCTCGATCTGCAGGACGAGCTCGCTCTGACCCAGCGGCATGCCGGCGAGATCGAGGAACGCACCCGCGTCTCCCGCGACATCCACGACACGATCGCACAGTCGATCTCGTCGATCCGGCTCATCGCCCACGCCGAGGCGGACCGCACTACCGATGAGCACGCCGGACAGGTGCTGGCCCAGGTCGAGGATCTCGCTGCGCAGAGTTCCCGGGACGTGCGCCGCATCATCGCCGCTCTTGCCCCGGCCGAACTCGAGGACGGGGCGCTGACCGCGGCGATCCGGCGTCTGCTCACCCGTCTCGAGGAAGACAGTTCGATTGCCGGTCGCCTCGATGTCGACGAGACCCTGCCGACTCTGTCCGCCGAGGTGGAGGTGGCGCTGCTGCGGACCGCGCAGTCGGCGCTCGCCAACGTTCGCCAGCACTCGCAAGCCACACGCGTAATGGTCAGCCTCATGGACCACGACGGGGCGATCAGGATGGACATCGTCGACGACGGTGTGGGTATGGCCGATCCGCATAACCGGCAGCGGAACCCGGATTCGGGCTTCGGCCTCGACTTCATCGGCTCCAGGATGCGTGAGCTCGGCGGAGAGCTCGTCATCGAATCGAGTCAGGGATCCGGCTTCGCGATCTCAGCGACTCTGCCCAGCCAATCCCAGTTGCACACCCGCGGTGAGGGCCTCAGCGCCGCTGACGAGGGTCCGGGCACGGAAACGGCGGGCCGCCTCGGCGAGGGTGACGGCACACGCGTGAACACCGACACAGGAGAGAGCGAATGAGCATCCGAGTCGTCCTCGTCGACGATCACCCGGTCGTACGCGCAGGTCTGAAGTCTGTCATCGACGCGCCGGACCACATCGCTGTGATCGGTGAAGCCGGAAGCGGAGAGGAGGTGCTCTCCGTCGTCGACGAACTGGGTCCCGACGTCGTCCTGTGCGACCTCCGGCTGGGGGAGGGGATCGATGGAATCGAGGTGACGAAGCGGCTGCGGGCACGGCCGAACCCGCCGGCAGTGCTCATCCTCACCACCTTCGACCTCGACTCGGAGATCGTCGCCGCGCTCAACGCCGGGGCCTCGGGGTACCTGCTCAAGGACATCGACCCGGGAGACATCTCAACGGCGATCGAGAAGGCGGCGAAGGGGGAGACCTATATGCCCCCGGAGATCTCGTCGAAGGTCTTCGCCGCGATGCGCAACCCGAGTCCGAAGCTGACCCGAAGAGAGCGCGACGTCGTCAAACTTCTGGCCACCGGGGCCTCCAACGCCCAGATCGCCCAGGAGCTCTTCGTCACCGAGGCGACCGTGAAGAGCCACCTCGTCAACGTGTTCACGAAGCTCGGCGTGGACTCACGGGCCCGCGCCATCCGGGTCGCGGAGGACCAGGGGCTGGTGTAGAGGCAGGCAGGTTGGCCTGCCTTCACCGAAAAACGCACTGAGCGTCGACGCACGGGTGTGCACATGCGTTTCTAGACGCTTGTCCCGTTTATCGATGAGCGACCAGCACACCACTCACAACACCCGAAGTGCCAATGGGAATGCCGCCGCCTATGATCAAGCTATGAATCGGGGTAAGAGCAGGAGAAGCGCGTCATGAAGCGGATCTGGGCGGCAGTTATGGCTGTCAGTTTGGTGGCACTGAGCGGTTGCAGCAACGACGGCGCCGAAAAGTCCGAGGGGACACCGTCGCCGACGAGCACCCCGACCTTGGCCGACCCCGTCGAACTCGACTACTACGCTTCAGTGATCACCGACAACGGATCGGATCTGGCCCTCGTCGGAGACGTGATGAGTCAGAAGCTGCGAGTCGTCGATGCCAAGGGCGACGAGAAGTGGAGCATCGACTCCAACGTCAATGAAGACGACAGCGCCACTGAAGCCTACTCGGCGGGTGAGAACGTTATCGTCCACGACTACTCGGGTACGACGACGGCATACTCGTGGGCCGATGGGCAGAAGGTCTGGTCCTTCGAACTCCCAGACGCAGCCGGTTCCTGTCGCCCGGCCCAATCTTTCGGGTCGCAATCGACCAGCGGCGGAGACCGCCTCGGCGAGGGGGACCTCATCCTCCTCGAGAACACCTGGATGAACCCCGAAGAGAACTGCGAAACGTCAGCAGAAGGGGACGCAGTCGTCTACGCCATCGACCCGGAAGCCGGGAAGGAAGCCTGGCCAGCACTGTCGGTCGATGCGGACGGAGAGACTTTCGGCGGGCGGCTCATTCAACTCGCTCCCGACCGGAAATCCGGGGTCATGTCGTGGATGGACGGGGGCGAATCGGTGGTCACGAGGGTGACGTTCGAGGACGGTTCGCACGTGTCCGTTCCCATCACCGAGGCGCGCGAAATCGATGACACCGGCGCCGATTATTTCACGGTGTATCCCACCACGGATCCGAAGACCCTGACGTACGTGTATGGGTCGATGGACGGCGACGACCCGATGAGCTCAGCCGTGACGCGGGCGGCGAAACTGACCGTCCCCGCGGACGTGAAGCCTTCCGAGTCAGACGCACTGGCAGCCACTGACCAGTCCGTCGATGTGAGCATGGAAGACACCTTCGATGCCGTGTGCAGCACCGAACTGAGCTTCACAGCCGACGGGAATCCTGCCTGCTTACAGACTCAGCTGTTCGCCTCGGCGGTCAAATACCAAGGATCTGACGGGGCCGTCGACGGTTGGTACGCCGACGCCCCGGAAGCCGCGGTTGCGAGGATCGGCGGTCTCGGCGGTCCGCAGTGGGAACCCGTCGACCATGGCGATCAGACGCTCGTCGTCGTCCCTGCGACCGATGGTGGGATCGCCGCTTTGGACGCTGCTGACGGCAAGCCGGTGTGGACGACCGACGGACCTCGAATGCGCGAAGAAGGCCTAACGGGAGTCTGGGGCGGGCAGGGAGCGCTGCCGGACGTCGGGCTGGTCGTAGTTACCGACAACAAGAAGACGACGTTCTTCGATGCGAAGACCGGAAAGCCTGTCAGTGATCGTCCAGCTGGGGACTATGCCGACCTGAGTTCGAGCCAGAGGTTCGTCATCGCAACGAATGAAGACACGAGCACGATGTGGGCCGTCGTCGACAAATGAAGGTCGAGATCGCGGGACAGGCCGGGGCTGAAGCCAGGTAGGTCGGGAACCGAGCGTGCCGCACCGGCACCGAGACCGACCGTCGGATGAATAACTGATTGGTAATGATCTTCGGCATCACACCTGGTGAGGGGCTCGGGGCATCCAAGTGAACCATGTGATTCCGCCCGAATCACCCCGTTTCGACTACGGAGTTTCACCTCCTACCGGTAGTCTGTTCCCTGCGCATCGGGACGACCGCGCACATGCACGGAACCGATCGGATCGAGACAGTGGAGGTGACATGGCAGGCGAAGACGAAAGGTTTCCGCCCCGCCCGGTGACCCCACCGAACCGCCGCATCGGTGAACTGTCCGGCAATACCAAGGGCATCAGCGCATCCAAGGGCACCGCCGCCGAGGCGACCCCGCCCCATTCCGCGGACGTGGACTCCCAGCGGCCCCCGGTCTCCCCGGACCGCGGAACCGCGCAGTCCGAAGCAGACGGCGACGCCGCCTCGGCGCTGGATATCACCCTGCCGCACGTCGGCGAGCTGACCTCGGCCAGTGAAGATGCCATCGTCGACCCTTCCGAAGCGGTGCTCGAGAGCATCGACCTCGACACCTGGAAGTGGCCCGAGTTCTTTGCCTTCGCGCTCACCAGAATGCAGGAGATCTTCCCGACCGGCGGCATCCCGCGCGGCATCGGGCCGGTCCGCGAATTCCTCACCGAAGACAATGATTTCCGGCCCTTGGCCATCGACCGCGAGAAATGGCCGGCCGCCGACGAGGACTGGACCACCGTCGGCGACGTCCTCGCCAACACCCACACCGACGCCTGGCTCGTCACCCGCAACGGAGTGGCGCTGGCCGAGGAATACGCCTGGCCGATGAAGCCGGCCCGCCAGCACATGCTCTTCTCCGTGAGCAAGTCCATCGTCGCCACCGTCATCGGTGCCCTCGCCGACGCCGGACTGCTGCGCCCCACCGACCTCGTCACCACGCACGTGCCCGCCCTGGCGAAGAGTGGCTATGCGGGAGCGACCATCCGCGACCTGCTCGACATGCGCTCGGGCATCAAGTTCTCCGAGGAATACCTCGAGAAAGGCTCCGAGATCCGAGCCCTGTTCGAAGCGGTCGATTTCGCGCCCCGATCTGCCACCTCGGCGAAGGGGATCAAGAACTTCCTCACCGGGCTGACCGCCGACCGCGAGCACGGCTCGGCCTTCGTCTACCGCAGCTGCGAGACCGACGTGCTCGCCTGGATCGCTGAGACGGTCACCGGCCAGCCCTTCTCCATCGTCGCCAGCGAATACGTGTGGTCGCGGATCGGCGCCGCCCACGCCGCCCAGGTCTGCCAGGACCGGTGGGGCGGATCGATCGCCGACGGCGCCATCAGCGCCACCCTGCGCGACCTCGCCCGCTTCGGTGAGATGATCGCCCGCGGCGGCACCACCGAAAACGGCGAACGGGTGCTCTCGGCGGAATGGGTCGACGACATCTTCACCGGCGCCGAGGACTCGGCAAAGATCTTCGCCGCATCCCCTTCGGGACGCTCTTATCCGGGCGGCATGTACCGCAGTCAGTTCTGGCTGCCCTCGGCCGACCGCAACGTCGTCATCGGCATCGGCATCCACGGACAGATGCTCTACATCGACCGCGCCACTCAGACCGTCGGCATCAAACTCTCGAGCGACCCCGAACCGGTGAGCCTCGCCGCCCAGCACGGCACCCTGGCCATGTTCGAAGCCATCGCCGAGTCGGTCCCGACCACCGGTCAGCCGCCGGCCGATCCTGCCCCCACCGAGGCGGCTCCTCAGGGCGGCGCATCGAGTGCTCCGTTCGCAGCGCCGAAAGAGGCTGCTCCCGCAGATCCGACCCCGGCAGCGCCCCTTCCCCCGGAGAGTGCGGCCGTGCCTCCCGCAGCTGCACCTCAGGCGCCACCTCTGCCGGAGGGCCGGGCCGCCCCACTCATCGGCCAGAACACGCTCTACTGAGACAGAGCGGTTCGAGTTCTCATTCGAGTCCTCCTGCGGGAGGATCGACCTCGAACCAGCACGGAAAATCGAGGCGGACCCACCCACAGGAGACAAAGGGTGAGATCATCCGACGAAACCCGTGCGGTCGTGAAGCGAGATCGGTAGCGTGAGGATCGGCATGACACCGATCACAGGAGGCGCCGCGATGACCGACTTCTTCGACCGCGAGAACGACGGGAAGTACGACAAAGCCTACAAAGAGACGACCCCCGACATCCTCAAGGCATTCGGCGGATTCAACGACGCCGTCTTCGCCGCAGAAGGCCGTGAGATCCCGCTGAAGTACCGCGAACTCATCGCCTACGCCGTCGGCCTGACCACCCAGTGCGCCTACTGCATCGACTCGCACTCGAACGCCGCCGTCAGGGCCGGCGCCACAGAGACCGAGCTGGCCGAGACCGCATGGACCGCCTCGGCGATCCGCGCCGGCGGAGCCTTCGCCCACGGTCGTCTGGGCTTCAAACTCACCGGCGTCCACGAGCACTGAGTCCACCCGGGGTGAGTCCCGATTGCCTAGACTGAGAGGCGATCATGAGTGACGAACCCCGCACCCTTCCGCGCAGGACACCCCGTTCCCGCCCGCACCGCATCCTCGTGCTGGCATTGGACGGGGTGTCTGCCATGGATCTCGGCGTCCCCGTCCAGGTCTTCGGCCGCGAGTCGAACGCCGCCACGGACCGCACCCGCACCGAGGCGGCCCCGCGCTCCCAGCCGAACCCGAGCGGCGAGGCGGCTTCCGCCGTTCCCGGTGCACGACCGGCGACCGTCCCTGCAGGAACCTGGCCCTACGAGGTCGAGATCTGCGGGATCACCGCAGGAAAGGTGACCGGATCGGACGGGCTGGACTATTCGGTGGATCGGGGTCTCGAAGCTCTGGAGACCGCAGACACGGTCATCCTGCCGGGTGCCACCTCGGCGGTGGCGGACGAACCGCCCGCCGCGGTCATCGGGGCCCTGCTCTCGGCATTCGAACGCGGCGCGCGGATCGCCGCGATCTCCACCGGCACCTTCGTCCTCGCGCGCACGGGTCTGCTCGTCGGACGGCGAGCCACCACGCACTGGTCGACGGCGAAGGAGCTCGCCCGACGGTTCCCCTCGATCAAGGTCGACGAGAACGTCCTCTTCATCGACGAAGGCCAGCTGCTGACCTCCGCCGGAGCCGCCTCGGCGATCGATCTGTGTCTCCATCTCATTCGCAGCGATCACGGCGTCGGCCTGTCCAACCAGGTCGCCCGGCGTCTGGTCGCGGCCGCCTACCGCAGCGCCGGCCAGGCACAGTACGTTCCGCGCAGCGTGCCCGACCCGCTCGGAGACGACTTCGCCGACACCCGCGAATGGGCGCTGCAGCACATCGGGGAGAAGATCACCCTGCGCGACCTCGCCGCCAATGCCGGAGTCTCCGTGCGCACCTTCTCCCGCCGCTTCGTCGAAGACACCGGCTACACCCCCATGCAGTGGGTTCTCAGAGCCCGAGTCGATGTCGCCCGAGAGCTTTTGGAGAACTCCGACCTGGGCATCGAGCAGATCGCTGACCAGGTGGGACTCGGAACCGGTGCGAATCTGCGGATGCACTTCCAGCGCATCCTCTCGACCTCACCGAACGACTATCGCCACTCCTTCCAAGGCTGAACACAGGCCGAACCCGGGGGCGAACATAGGCCGATTCACACGCTGAGAACCGGGCGCTTTCGGGGCTGAGGCCAGGGCGCATTCTGTCGGATTTCAGTGCCTTGGACCACACGAAAACTGCCTTGGCGAGAAACTTTCGGCATCTGGCAATACAACTGGCAGGAACCTTGCGCAGATTGTCTGTCTGGCCACTGTTGGCACTTGCGGAAATCTCCCATGATGGAGATATCAAGACGAATCCCGTGAACAAGGAGTGACATTGACTCGCATCGCCATCAATGGTTTCGGTCGCATCGGACGCAGCACCCTGCGGGCCCTGATCGAGCGCGGCAGCGAGCTCGAGGTCGTGGCCATCAATGACCTCGGCGCCGTCGACGATCTTGCTCGGCTGCTGAAGTTCGACACCACCCTCGGACGCTTCAACCATGACGTCGAGACCACCGAAGATTCCCTCGTCATCGACGGCAAGGCCATCAAGGTCTTCGCCGAAAAGGACCCGGCCAAGCTGCCCTGGGGCGAGCTCGGCGTCGACATCGCCCTCGAATCGACCGGCCGCTTCACCAAGGCCGAAAAAGCCAGCGCCCACATCACCGCCGGCGCGAAGAAGACCCTCGTCTCCGCTCCCTCGAAGGGTGCCGACGTCACCCTCGCCTATGGTGTGAACAGCGAGGCGTACAAGCCCGAACACACCGTCATCTCCAACGCCTCCTGCACGACGAACGCCCTGGCCCCGCTGGCCAAGGTCCTCGACGACCTCGCCGGAATCGAGCAGGGCTTCATGACCACTGTCCACGCCTACACCGGTGACCAGATGGTCCAGGACGGCCCGCACAAGGATCCCCGCCGTGCCCGCGCCGCCGCCGAGAACATCATTCCCACTTCGACGGGAGCGGCCAAGGCCATCGGCCTCGTCCTCCCGCAGCTCGACGGCAAGCTCAGCGGTGACGCCATCCGCGTGCCAGTCCCGGTCGGCTCGATCGTCGAGATCAACACGACCGTGTCCCGTGACGTCACCCGCGACGAGGTGCTCGATGCCTACAAGAAGGCCTCCGAGGGCGAACTCAAGGGCATCCTCGACTATGAGGACGAGCCCGTCGTCTCCTCCGACATCGTCGGCCAGCCCGCTTCGTCCATCTTCGACTCGGCGCTGACCCGAGTTGACGGCAAGCATGTCAAGGTCGTGGCTTGGTATGACAACGAGTGGGGCTTCTCCAATCGTGTCGTCGACAACCTCGAGTTCATCGGCAAGAACTGACGTTCCCCGCTGATGTTTCCCGGCGCTCGACGCCGGCGACATTTCGGCGCCGAGGTGGTCCCTCGATGCCAACGGATGCAACTGTGGCCTCGAATCTGCTCAATGCAGATTCGAGGCCACAGCCTTGTGATGACTCAGCCGCCCTTGTGGTGACTCAGCCGCCGGAACTTCACTGACGACGCCTGGTCGCTCAGCATCCTTTAGCGGAGAGCTCAGACGTCATCGGAGCCGGGGGTGCCGCCTTCGTCTTCCCACCGTTCGATCGCGCGGACTTTTGCGCGGCTGAATTTCAGGCGGATGCCGTAGCCGCCCTCTGCGCCGTCGGGAATGAACCGTGCACCGTACTCCTCGAGGGCGAGGATGAGACGACGTTCCTGCTCGGCGGTGAGGTCCGCGATTCCCTTTTCGTAGTCCTTGAGTTCGGACTTCTTGATCTCAGCCTTGTCTGCCACATGCTTGGCTGACACCTGGCAGAGGATCCGCGATGCACGTGCCAGGGGGCCGTCGATGATGATCTCTTCTGTGCTCATGGCTCCACCTTGCCAGAGCCCACCATGCCTGCCAAGGCCAGTTGCCAGAGACATTTCGCAGGTGGGAGTGGATTATATATATGTTCGATTCATGACCGAGCATGTTGTGTCAGTGCCGGTGTCTAGTGTTCTCCTCAAGCTTCCGACATCGGAGTCGGAGGCACCGCGTCGCAGGGTGCGGCGCATGACGGAAGGTCAGAACAATGATGATCACGACCAACAGCGTCGCTCGCTTGGCGCAGAGGTGCGGAGAGTTCCTCGGCGACTTCGGTCAGGCGATGACACCGAGCTACCCGAGTAGCCTCGCGCTGTGCATTCTTGACGCGATCTATTCGACGGGCTCCCACCCGACAGCGGTGGATAACATCGTCGCCCGGTACATCGCCCGACACGGGAACAGCGACGGTGCGAAATCGCTTCGCTATTCGATCGCCGCGGCTGGAGGGGCGGACGTGTGGGCGCGCGAGGTGATCTGCAACCTCAAACCGGCCAGTACCCGCCCCGGGGCAGTTCTCAAGGCTGAGGTCGTCGACAGCGCCGTCCGAGTCATGGCCGACCATGGAATCGATGATGTTGGTGATCTGCGGGCGGCGGTCGGTGAGGGAGTCGGCAGCTTTGCGTTCTCCAGCGACGTGTCGAAGGGGTGGCGAGCTCTGCCCAGCCAGAGCTCGGGCGCTACCTGGCTCCACCTGCTGATGCTCGCCGGGTCCACCCATTTCGAAGTCGACCACAAGGTGGTCGGATACCTCGCCGAGGTGGCCGATTCCGAAGCCGATCTCACCGTCGACTACGTGCACGCTGAGATCGACGCGGTCGCGCGCGTGCTCGACGCCGAGGTGTCGACCGTCGAAAGGATCGTGTGGCAGGCCTCACACGGTCGCATCCTCTCACAGCTCAAGGACGAGGACCTTCTGCCGGCCAGCGGTCCAGTTGAAGGGCCTGAGACGTCCAGCGCGGTCTGGGAGTTCTGTCCGGAACCGCTGGTGAGCAGACCTGTCTGAACCGTGTCGAGCGTTGCGCCTTTCTGATCGGTTCAGCTCTCAGCGTTGCGTCGGTACTGAGCTGCCAGCCGCACCGGTGCGTTCGGAGCACCGAAGCCGTGATAGCCAGTACGGCGTTCGACCATCTCGAAGAAGACCGAGCCGATCGTCGACGTATAGAAATGGAGGAACTCGCCCTCGTCGTCACGGTCGTAGAGAATATTGTGCTCGCTGAGCCGATCTAGGAGCTCCGGTGCGAGGTCGAAGCGTGCGGCAAGGTCTTCATAGTAGTTCTGCGGCACTTCCAAGAACTTCAGGCCTCGCGCGACCGCGGTCATCGCGGCAGTGAAGATGTCGTCGCAGGCGATGGCCACATGCTCGGGGTAGGTCTCTGCGGTTGGGCCAGCACCTCGGCCCAACGCGTTGAGACTGTGGTCGGGGGAGACGTTGAGCGGCATCCTCACTGCCCCATCGGCGCTCGACATCACTTGGGAGCGCACAAGACCGGAGGGGCTCGGCACGTCCTGGGCCGGCAGTGCGGTCAGAGCGAGGAGGGAGGTGTAGAAGAGCACTGCTTCGTCGTAGTGATGAGCAGGCTGAGCGAGGTTGATGTGGTCGATCGCCGACTGCCGGTCGTCCGGGACGGTGCCGAACTCGTCGGTCCACTGCGGATCCTCACCATCGCCATCACCGAAGAAGACCTCTGATCCGTCGGGTGCGAAGACCCCACGCAGCACCTCTTCGTCGTGTGCCTGATCGCGGGGGACTTCCGTGGCCGAGAGCAAGAGTGCACGTTCCATTGCGGCGTCGGCATTGTCGACGGCGAAGCCGATGCCGCGCAGAAATGTTCCGGACCCGGTGGAGTCTGCTGCCAAGGCGGCGGCTTCTTCAGCCGGGTCGGTGGTTTCGTTGGTCACGGTGGTGAATTCGTCGCACGGGCTGGCGGGCTCAGTGACGACGATTCGAGCCTGACCGCGTTGCCACAGCTGCACATGTGGTTTCGTGCGGTGGAAGCCGACGAACCGGAAGCTGAGCTGGTGGATCAACCGGGTGAGCGCGCCCAGGTCATCGGTGTTCAGTTCGACGTAGTCGATGCCTCGCGGCTCCGCGACCTGCGGCAGCGGCTGCAGGTCGAGCCCCACATGAGCGCCGTCCGTGCCGACGGCCGACACATTGGCTTCGAGCCATCGCAGAGAACGCAGTCCGTCGACAGCGGTGCGCTGGGTGTCGGCCTGACGGAAGGAATCGTTGAAGACCTCAAGCGACACCGGTCCGGCATAACCGGTCAGAGCGACGCGAGTGAGGAAGTCCGTGAGATCCCAGGCGCCTTCACCGGGGAACACGCGGTGGTGGCGGGACCAGCTGAGGACGTCCATCGATAGGGCCGGGGCGTCGGCGAGCTGGAGGAAGAAGATCTTCTCGCCCGGAATCTCGGCGATACGGGACAGATCCGTGCCGCGGGAGAGGATGTGGAAGCTGTCGAGGCAAGTGCCGATGCGCGGATGGTCGGCGGCTTTCACGAGATCCCAGGCGCGATCGTATTCGGAGACGAAGCGGCCCCAGGCCAAAGCTTCGTAGGCAACGTCCACGTCGTACTTCTCGGCCAGATCGCCGAGGCGGCGCAGCTGATCGACGACGACCTCATCATTGTCGATGGTCGCGGTGGCCACGTTCGAGCAAAGCAGGATCGTGCTCATGCCCATTCGCTTCATCAGCTGGAACTTCGCCTCGGCCCGGGCCAGGTTGGCGGCGAACTGCTCCTCATCGACGCCTTCGAAATCACGGAAGGGCTGATAGAGGTCAAGGCTCAGCCCGAGACCGGCAGCCAGCGCCGCCGTCGCCTCGGGGGAGTCGGGGGAGACGATGAGGTCCTGTTCGAAGATCTCGACCCCATCGAACCCTGCCGTCGCGGCAGCCTGCAGCTTCTCTTCGAGCGTGCCCGACAGGCACACCGTGGCAATCGAGGTTCTCATCGTGACCTTTCCTCGTGGACGACATCGATCTCTTCCAGGCTCAGTCCCTTCGTCTCCTTCGCCGTCAGTGCAACAAGACCGACGACGATGCAGACACCCGCGGTGAAGGCGGCGACCGATACCCAATTCTCTCCTCCGGCACCGGCGACAGCGGAAGCGAGCACCGGAGCCAAGCCACCGGAGACCGCGAATCCGACCTGGGTGCCCAAGGCCAATCCTGTCACTCGTGCCGTCGTCGGGAACATCTCGGCGTAGAACGAGGGCCAGATCGAATTGGCCAGCGAATAAGCGCAGCCGGACATGATGGCGCCGAAGAGGAAGATGAGCAGCCAATTCCCGGCCGAGACCGCGCCCAGGTACGGGAACATCATGAGGCCCGACCCGACGGCGCCGGTGATGAAGACCGGTTTCCGGCCGAACCGGTCGGAGAGCAGTGCGGCAGCCGGAATCGCGAACAGAGCGACACCATTGGCGATGACCGAGACGAGGAGCATGGTCGACCGTTCGAGTCCGACGATCGACGTGGCGAACGACAGTGACCAGACGGTGAAGACCATGTTCACGGTGTTGACCATGGCACACACGGCCACGCGGACGACCGCGGCCTTATGCCACCGGAATACCTGCATGAGCGGAGGATTGTCGGCACGCGCCTCCTTGAACGCCGGCGGCTCCTCGAGTCCGCGACGGATGAGCCAGGCAGTGAGCACGACTATGGCGGAGAGCCAGAACGGTACGCGCCAACCCCAGCTGAACAGTGCACCGTCGGGCAGGAAGGCGGTGAAGGGAATGAAGACTGCCGTGGCCAGCAGGGTGCCGAACTGGGTGCCGTGCAGCGTCCAGCTCGTCGTCCACGACCGCTTCTCCTCGGCCGAATGCTCGAGGGAGACGGAGATTGCGCTCGCCTGTTCGCCCGAGGCCGACAGGCCCTGGATGATGCGGCAGAGCACGAGCAGGATCGGAGCGAGCATTCCGACCTGATCATAGGTCGGCAGGCAGCCGACGACGAAGGTCGAGATGCCCATCATGAACAAGGTGAGCATGAGGACGAACTTGCGACCGAAGCGGTCACCGAGTGGTCCCATGATGAGCGCGCCCAGCGGTCGCACGACATAGGCGACACCGACTGTGCCCATGGCCAGCAGAATGGCGATTCCCGGAGCGGTGGTCTCGGGGAAGAACAGAGTGTTGAGCACCAGTGCCGCCGCGGTTCCATAGACCGCGAAGTCGTAGTACTCCAGTGCAGAGCCCGTCCAACTCGACAGGGCCGCGCGCAGCGGTGTCTTCTTCTTCGTGGGGCGAGCTTCCTCGATCGCGTTGCTCATGCTTCCTCGCATCTCTCACTCTCAGGGACATGGCGGCGGCCTCAGCGCTGTCGAGCGGTCATCAGGCCGACGTTGTATTGCCATAGTGTGGCAATCATTGTTACATTGTGGTTTACAGTGTGATTGAGATGACATAGCCTGTCAACGTGGAACGCAGGAATTCTGCTTTCCGGACACATGACTTCTATGCCCACACCGCCCAGTACCACCCAACCGACACAGCAACGCAAGGAGGCGAAGCATGCCGCCCAAGGGCTCGAACTCGGTGACGAAGACCTTCGAGATGCTCGAACTCCTCGGAGACTCATCCGAGGGGATCAGCGCCGCTCAGGCCGCCGAGACCACCGGCTACCCGTTCTCGACGGCCTACCGTCTCCTCGGCGGACTCGTCGAATCCGGCTATGCGAGCTTCGACGCACGCACGAAGATCTACTCCCTCGGGATGGAGGTCTTCCGTCTCGCACAGAAGGTGGCGCACCGACAGGGACTGTCCGGAGCGACGAAGGGCCTGTTGCAGGAACTGACGGCGTCGACCGGCGAATCGAGCATCCTCGCCGTGCGTCGCGGCAATGCGGCACTGACCGTGCTCACCGTCGACGGCCCGCAGTTCCGCACGACCACCGATCCGGGAGACGAATCTCCGCTGCATACCTCGGCGATCGGTCAGGCTCTGCTCGCCCACGATCCGCACGTCGACACCACGGTCGGTGCCCTCGAGCTGACCGCCCGCACCCCGAACTCGATCACCGACCCACAGAAGATGCTCAAGCGCCTCGAACAGATCCGCACCGATGGGTGGGCGGGACAGTCCGAAGAGAACGACATCGGCATGAACGCCCTGGCCGTGCCTGTCTTCGACCTCGACGGCACGCTGTTGGCCTCGCTCGCGCTCGCCGCACCGGTCTTCCGCCGCAGCCTCGACGCGCTCATCGAATTCGTCCCCCAACTGACTGAGACCGCGGCAGCCATCGCCGCCCGATTCCCGAGGTGACAATGCCTGAGATCCTCGTCCTCAACGGCCCCAACCTCAACCTCCTCGGCAAACGCGAACCGGAGATCTACGGTCGCACCACCTTGGCCGATATCGAGGCCATGTGCGCCGACACCGCCGCCGAGGCGGGACTCGGCGTCCGCTGCATCCAGAGCAACCATGAGGGCGGGCTCATCGACGCCGTCCACGCCGCCCGGCACTCCACGGTCGGCGCGATCATCAACGCCGGAGCGTACACGCACACCTCCCTGGCCCTGCACGATGCGCTGAAATCCTACGACCACCCGATCATCGAGGTGCACCTGAGCAACCCGCATGCCCGGGAAGCCGTGCGCCACCACTCGTACCTCTCACCCGTGGCCGCAGCCGTCATCGCCGGAGCCGGCGCAAAGGGCTACGTCCACGCGATCGAGATCCTCGTCGACCACCTCACGAACGCGAAAGCGAGACTATGACCTCATCCCTCCTCCTCGGCCTCATCGGCGACGGCATCTCCGCCTCCCGCACCCCGCGGATGCACGAGAACGAAGGCGCCGCGCACTCCATCCCCACGATCTACCGCACCATCGACATCGGCACACCCCGCCTCGCGGAGGTGGGACTCGAGGAGCTGCTCGCCGGCGCGGTCCGGCTCGGCTTCGACGGACTCAACATCACCCACCCTTTCAAACAGCAGGTCATCGGCCTCCTCGATGAGGTCGATCCGGTGGCCGCGCGCATCAATTCGGTCAACACCGTCGTCATCGACGGTGCCGGCCGGACGACCGGGTACAACACCGACGTCACCGGTTTCGCCGCCGGATTCCGTGCCGGATTGGACGGTGCCGCCACCGAGGCGGTCGTGCAGATCGGTGCGGGTGGAGCCGGCCGTGCAGTCGGGTTCGCCCTCGCCGAACTCGGGATCGGCGACCTCGTCATCGCCGACACCGATGTGCAGCGTGCCGAGGGATTGGCCGCGGACATCGTCGCAGCGACCTCGGTCGGAACCCGGGCGAGAGCGATCGGACTCGATGAGCTGGGAGGGGCGGCCGCCTCGGCGCAGGGGATCGTCAACGCCACCCCGGTGGGGATGAAGGCGTACCCGGGAACCCCGGTTGATACTTCGGTCTTCGGAGCGGAGACCTGGGTGGCCGATGTCGTGTACTTCCCGCTCGAGACGCAGCTGCTCGCCGAAGCCAGGGCGAAGGGCTGCCGCACGCTCGACGGGTCGGGGATGGCGGTCAATCAGGCAATCGATGCGTTCGAGCTCTTCAGCGGACAGAAGGCGGACCCGCAGCGCATGCGCGAGACGTTCCTGTCCTTCGGCGCCTGACACGACGAGCCTGATTCGAGGCGCCTGCCCCGCGGAGCCTGACCGGCTTCCGGCCAGGCGCGCACAGTCAGTCTTCGGAGGTGTCGCCGGCGGCTTCGGCCTTCTTCTGCTTGCGGTATTCCTTGAAGAAGCTGATGGCGAAGATGCCGACGATGAGGGCCAGGGTCAGCCACAGTGCGTATTTGTCGATGACCTCGAGGATGTCGACGGCGGCTTCGCCGAGCTGATAGCCCAGGAACGTCCAGATGAGAGTGAAGATGAGGCAGCCGAGGAGGTCGGCGACGAGGAACAGCGACAGGCGCATCCGGGTCCACCCGGCGACGAGGTAGACGAGCGTGCCGGGGATTCCCGGGCAGCGCGAGATCAGCGTCATGAGGAACAGTGCCCAGTTCGGGATCTTCTTCAGCTGGTTGATGCGTTTGAGCTGGCGCTCGTTCTGCGCGAAGAGCCTCAGCACACCGTCGCCCCAGCGGCGCCCGGCCAGCCAGAACGCCCAATCAAGTTTGGCCATGCCGACGAAGCCCGCGACGATGACCAGCCACAGCGGGATCTCACCGACCCGGGCATAGGCGGCGGCCGCGACGATCGAGGTCTTCGCACCGTTGATGAACTCCTGGACGACCGGGGCATTGACGAGCATCCACGGTCGCAGCGGCATGAGGCCGAGATAGATGAGAGGGACGCCGATGATGATGAACAGCAGCAGCTTGTCGAGGCCGGCAGCTTTGCCCTGCCAGGGTTTGATCGCCGCCCATGGATTCTCCTTGGCCTCCGCCTCGGGACCAACAGCGGCATCGGAGCCGGCGGCCGGCTCGGTGGCGTCGGACGTCGCCGATGAGGAGTCTGCAGATACGGGCTCTGCCTCGTCGCGGTCCGCGCGATCGTCGCTCATCGGTGGGCTCCTGCAGGTCGTCGTGGCGGTCGGCGCTTACGGTATCACAGGCAACCGTTCACCCCACTTAAGAAGACTCTCATCGCCTCCGGCTCGACTTTGCCGCGGGCCTTGGGCAATGTGGACGGTATGGGTGGACGATCGAAGATCCTCGGCGGGGTTGTGGCCGGCCTCGTCGTCATGCTCGCACTGCTGACCGTGCTCATCGTGCGCAACACCACCCAATCAGAACCGCCGGATCTCAGCCCGGTGGAAGTCACCCCCGAACCGACGGAGACCTCCGAGCCGAAGAATTCCGAAGCCGATGCCGACAGCTCTGTCGAGGCAGACTCCAACGGCAGCGCATCTGATAGCAGCGCCGCCGACGGCCGCGCATCGGAGGACAGCGAGTCCGGAGATGCGGACTCGAAGGACCCGCAGGAGATCGAGCACTCCTACGAACCGGTGCCGAACCCGCCTCGCGAAGCCCCGGCGGCGGGGACGACGACGGCGACGACGGCGGCGATGACGACGACGGCGACGACGACGGCGATGACGACGACGGCGACGACGATGACGACTGAACGGCGCGTCGGGCTGACCGTTCAGAACCGCCTGACCATCACCGTCGCCGTGCTGTCCGTCCTCACTCTCTCCATCGTCGGCCTCATCCTCTACACCGTGGAGTCGAACAACGTCTCCGGCCGAATCACCGCCTCGATGTCCCAAGAGATCGACGAGATGCGAACGTTCTCCGAGAACGGGATCGATCCGCAGACAGGCAAACCGTTCACCTCCGTCGATGAGATCCTCAGCAACTTCCTCGCCCAGAACAGGCCGGACGAAGACGAGGTGCTCTTCTCCTTCCTCACCGACGGCAGGGTGCTCTACCAGGGTGAACCGAAAGACCTTCTCGGCAGTTCGAGCGCCTTCGAGGAAGCCGTGGCCGGGGCGGCGGAGAAAGGCGGGGAGATCCGCCTGACCGTCGGCGACGTCGAATACGAAGGCTTCGTCCTGCCCATCACCGGCGCCGAGGCGGCAACGGGCACGAACACGGATACCAAGGCCGCGCCCACCGACCCGACAGATCGGACGGAGGGCGTCAGCGAAGTGGCGGGCGGAGCGGCCGCGACGAATGGGGGCGGAGCCTTCGTCGTCGTCCACAACGTCACGGCCAGCCATGCCGACCTCGGACAGATCATGCAGATCTACGTCGTCGTCGCGCTCGCCGCCACCCTGCTCATCGCGGGTCTCTCCTCACTCCTGGCGCGGAGGCTGCTGTCTCCGGTGACCGAGCTGAGGCGGACCGCGCAGTCGATCTCCGGCGGTGATCTCAGCAGCCGCCTGGAGACGAAGGGCCACGACGACATCGCCGAACTCGGGCACACGTTCAACGACATGCTCGACCGTCTCGAAGCCGCCTTCGAAGCGCAGCGGCGGTTCCTCGACGATGTCGGGCACGAGCTGCGCACCCCGCTGACCATCCTCGGCGGTCACCTCGAGACGATGAATGCAGAGGACGTCGGTGACGTCGAGGAGACCCGGGCGATGCTGCTCGATGAGACGGATCGGATGGGCCGCCTCGTCGAAGAGCTGCTCCTGCTGGCCCGCGCCCGACGCCCTGACTTCGTGCGCTTCGCCGAGGTGGACCTCAGCGGGGTCGTGTCCGACTCCCTGGCGAAGGCCAAGGGGCTCGGGGACCGGGAATGGGGCCTCGAGGTGCCCGAATCGCTGAGCTTCCACGGGGACCGACAGCGCCTGACGCAGGCGCTCCTGCAGCTGGCGGCCAATGCAGTCGAACACACCGAGGACGGTCAGGTGATCGTGTTCGGTGCCCGCGACGACGCCGAATCCGTGCATATCTGGGTCCGGGACGAAGGCGAAGGGGTGCCCGAGGAGATCGCCGAAGACATCTTCGACCGCTTCTGCCGCGGCTCGACCGACGGGGCCGGCTTCGGGCTGGGGCTGTCGATCATCTCCGCCATCGCCGAGGCGCATGGAGGCAGAGTCGTTCTCGACCAGACCTCCATCGGTGCACAGTTCCGCATGATCCTGCCGAAAGGACAGAAGTGAAGAGCATTCTCGTGATCGAGGACGAAGAGCGGATCTCCGCCTTCATCTCGAAGGGCCTGACCGCCGCCGGATTCAGTCCGCAGATCGCCGCCGACGGCTTCACCGGACGAGACCTGGCATTGACGGGTGACTTCACGCTCGTGATCCTCGACATCGGTCTGCCCGGTCTCGACGGCTTCAGCGTGCTGGGCCAGCTGCGCGAGCGGCGGCCCGAACTTCCCGTGCTCGTGCTCACCGCCCGCGACAACCCGGACGACACGATCTATGCCCTCGAGTCCGGGGCGGTCGACTATATGATCAAACCCTTCCGATTCGCGGAGCTGCTGGCTCGGGTCCGCCTGCGGCTCAAGGAGAGGCCGCAGGGGCAGGAGGTCACTGAGCTCATCCGCGATGGTGTGCGCATCGACCTGCTCAAACGGCAGGTGTGGGTCGATGACCGTCTCGTCGAACTCTCGGCCCGGGAGCTGTCGCTGGCCGAGATCCTGCTCCGCAACCGCGGCAACGTCCTCTCACGCGAACAGCTGCTCTCACACGTGTGGGGCTTCGACTTCGACCCCGGCTCGAACGTCGTCGACGTCTATATCGGGTACCTGCGCAAGAAGCTCGGCTCTGATTTCGTCACCACCGTGCGCGGCTTCGGATACCGCGTGGACTGAACCTAAGATCTTTCTCATCCGCGTCTTAATTTCATCTTAATCACAGCCGACAAGCTGAGATGTATGAGAAGACGATTGAGAGTCGCACTGTTCTCCCACGATTCGCTGGGACTGGGCCACATCCGCCGCAACCGGGCTCTGGCCTTCGCTCTGGCCAGGGACCTGCCGGCACTGACCGGCCGAGAGGTCTCCGGTCTGCTCATCGCCAGCAGCCCCGAGGCCGCGCGATTCGACCTGCCCGATGGCTGGGACTGGGTCATCCTGCCCGGAGTCACTCCCGCACCCGGCGGCTATGTCCCACGGGCGCTCGCCTCCTCGATGCAGGGGCTGCGGGCGCTGCGGGCGGCGGCGGTCTCCGCGATCCTCGACCAGCAGCGGCCCGAGCTGTTCATCGTCGACCGGCATCCCTTCGGCATCGGCGGTGAACTCGCCGAGGCCATCGACCAGGTCCGCGGCCACGGCTGCCGTACGGTCCTCGGTCTGCGCGAAGTCCTTGACACCCCGTCGGTCATCGACGCCGAATGGGAGAAGGTCGGAGGACCCGCACGCGTGGCCGATGCCTTCGATGAAGTCTGGATCTACGGTGACCCGGACGTCTACGATCCCCGGTCCACCGGCGAAGTTCCCGCGACCTTGGCGGCCAGGGCCGTCACCACCGGCTACCTGTCCCAGGACCGTCCCGATGACGGCGGTGCCCTTCCTGAGGGAGTCGAGGCGGCGCGCGTCGGGTCGGCCGGGACCGAGTCTCCAGGGGTCGGATCCCAGCGTTTCGTCCTCACCTGCCTCGGCGGGGGATCCGACGGCGGCAGCCTCGCCTCCATCGCCGTCGACGCACAACCGCCCGATGGTCACCGTCACCTCATCGTCACCGGTCCGCAGATGGACACCGAGGAGTTCGACCGACTGCGTGTGCGCGCCGGTGCGACCACCACCGTCATCCGCCACCACGAAGACATCCCCGGACTCGTCGCCTCCGCCGAGGCGGTCGTGTGCATGGGCGGGTACAACACTCTGGCCGAACTGATGGCCACCGACACTCCGGCACTCGTCGTCCCACGCAAGGGACACCGGGCCGAGCAGCCCAGACGGGCATTCGCCCTCGCCGCTGCCGGCGCGGTCGATGCCCTCACGATCGACAGCCTCGACGCCGAGGTGCTCAGCGAATGGTTCGCCGGCCGGTCGGACGTCCCACCGATCGCTCCCATATCGACCTCTCGGGTCTGACCACCGTGCCTCGCCTGGCGGCCGAGCTCATCGCTGATGCCCGCGCCGAGGCGCCGGCCTTTGTCCCCGAAGCCGCACCGACAGCGGCGCACCGACCGACCGCGCCTCGCGGCACAGCCTCATCCGCCCGTCTGCCCATCACCTTGGAGGAGACCAGCCATGCTGTCTGAACAGACACACACCATTTCGACGCCGGCAGCGCCGTCAACACCGCAGGCACGACAGTCCGGCCGCCGTGCCTATGTACTCAAGATGTACCCGCGGTTCTCCGAGACCTTCATCGTCTCCGAGATCCTCGCCCGCGAAGCCGCCGGAGAAGACCTCGTGATCTTCTCCCTGCGCCCGAGCACGGACACCCGCTTCCACCCCGAACTCGCCCGCGTCCGCGCCGAGGTCATCCACATCGATCGGCCCTCGAGCGCCCGCAGCTTCTGGCAGTCCTTCGCCGAGGCCGCAGCGGAACCGCGCGTGGCCGCGGCAGTGCCGGGCCACCTCGGCGAGCTCATGGAACTGAGCCACGATGATGTGATCCAAGCGCTCACCCTCGCCGGGTTGGCACTCGACCACGAAGTGACGCACCTGCACGCGCACTTCGCGTCGGTGGCGACGACGGTGGCCCGGCGCCTCGGCGCTGACGGGGATCCCGTACTCCTTCACCACGCATGCGAAGGACATCTTCCACGAGGATGTCGTGCTCACCGACCTCGCCCGCAAGACCGCGGACGCCGACCATGTGATCGCGATCAGCGAATTCAATCGCCGCTACCTGTCCACGGTGCTCGGGCCCGAGCTGGCCGACCGGATCGTCGTCGTGCGCAACGGCCTCGAACTCGACCGCTTCCCGTACCGGCCCAGGCAGGGAGCAACGGGCGAGGTTCCCTCGCTGCTGGCTGTCGGCCGCCTCGTCGAGAAGAAGGGGTTCACCCACCTCCTCGACGCGCTCGCCCGCCTCCGCGACGAGGGAACGAGCTGCCGCCTCGATCTCGTGGGCACGGGCCCCCTGGAGGAGGAGCTGCGCGCGCAGTCCCGCACGCTCGGGCTCGATGAGCTCGTGACGTTCCACGGAGCGCTCACCCAGGCCGAGGTCCGTGACATGCTCACCGACCACGACATCCTCGTCTCCCCATTCGTCATCGGCTCCGACGGCAACGCCGACGGCCTGCCCACCGTGCTGCTGGAGGGCATGGCCACCGGAATTCCCTGCATCGCCGGCACCGTCACCGCCGTGCCCGAGGTCATCAACCACGGTCGCACCGGGTGGCTCGTCGACGGCACCGATGAGCAGAACATCGCCTCCACCATCGCCGAGGTGGTCGCCGCCCTGCGTACGGGCCCCGCCGGAATCCGTGCCGTCACCGATGCCGCCCGTGACCGCGTGAGCCGCCTGCACGACTCGACCGTCCAGGCCGGTCAGCTCGGACGTCTCGCGGCCGCGGCCGCCGATCGTGCGGCCGACCGCTTCGACGATCGGGCCGGTGCGGCGGTCGCAGCGAGCGAGGTCGCGGCCGGTCCGACCACGGCCGCGACCACCGAGTTTGAGTCCGTTCGTGAAATGGAGTCAGTGTCATGAGAATCGCCTATGTCCTGCTCGACCCGGGCATCGGGGTCTTCGGCACGAAGGGGGCCAGCGTCCATGTCCAGGAGGTCGTGCGCACCTTCCGAGCACTCGGTCACGAGGTCAGCGTCTTCTGCACTCGCACCGATGACGACGTGCCCGCCGACCTCGCCGATCTCGACGTCACCCGACTCGAGGTGCCGCGCGGCCTCGACCGCTCCCAGCGTGAGATCGCCCTGCTGCGGCTGTCCGATATGCTCGCCGACATGGTCACGGACACGGTGGCCGCCTCGGGGCAGGGTTTCGACCTCGTCTACGAACGGTATTCCCTGTTCTCCACCGCAGGGGCTCGGATCAGTCAGCGCCTCGACGTGCCCCTGATCATGGAGGTCAATGCGCCTCTGCTCGACGAGCAGCGCACCCACCGCGGACTCGTCCACACCGAACATGCCGCCCGCGCCACCGCGGCCAGCTTCGCAGGAGCCGAACGCATCGTATGCGTGAGCGAACTCGTCGCGGACTGGGTCCGCCGAGACTATCCCGGCCTCGACGATGTCAGCGTCGTCCCGAACGGAGTGAACACGGAACGGATCACCCCTGCGGAAGGTCACGACCGCCTCGGCGATGGGATCCGTCAGGAACACGGTCCGGTGCGGATCGGGTTCGTCGGCACGCTCAAACCCTGGCACGGCACGGATCGGCTCCTTGCCGCCTGCTCTGGTCTGGTCGGGGACTTCCGCGTCGACATCGTCGGCCACGGCCCCGAAGCCGAGGCGCTCGAGAACCAGGTGCGCAGGCTCGGGTTGGGAGGACGAGTGCGCTTCCACGGTGCGCTGGCGCCGGAAGCGGTGCCTCAGGCTCTGCGCGAATTCGACATCGCGGTCGCCCCGTACCCAGCAGGCGAGAACTACTTCTCCCCGCTCAAGGTCTACGAATACCTGGCGGCGGGCCTGCCCGTCGTCGCATCGGCGGTCGGCGCGATCCCCGGCGTGCTCGCAGACACCGGGGCCGCGATCCTCACCGACCCGGCCGACACCGCGGACCTCACCGACGCGCTGCAGAGACTCATCGACGATGCCGAACTGCGTGCGACGATGGGGCAGCGCGCTCGGGAAGAGGCTCTGACCAGCCATTCCTGGACTCGCCGGTGCCAACAGATCCTCGCGCCGGTCGGGTCGAGACCCAGAACCCCGGCGGTGATTTCATGACAGGGAAGAAGCTGACCGCGTCGGCGCTGCGGCGGACCCTGCGGATCATCCGCCCGCACCTGCGCCGGCACACGTGGCTGATCATCGGCGGAATGGCCGCCCTGCTGGCCGACGTCGTCTTCCGCATCCTCGAACCATGGCCGATCAAGATCGCCGTCGACGCCGTCACCGCGGCTCTGGGCGCCCAGATCGCACCGACGTTCGGACTCGACGCCGGAGTCGGCACCACGCTCGCGGTCGTGGCCATCGGACTGGCCGTCATCGTCGGCGGACGGGCCGCGGCGAACTACGCGTCGACGATCTGCTTCGCCCTCGTCGGCGCCCGCGTGGCCACCCAGCTGCGCTCACGCGTGTTCGACCATGTTCAGTCCCTGTCGCTGCGCTACCACTCGAAGGCGTCGATCGGCGACACCTCGCAGCGACTCGTCGGTGACATCGGGCGGCTGCAGGAGGTCGCCGTCACCGCGGGCCTGCCCCTGGTCGGCAACGTCATCACCCTCGCCGTCCTCCTCGTCGTCATGGTCGTCCTCGACCCGGTGCTCAGCGCGATCGTGCTCGTCACCGCCGCGGTGTACGGACTGTTGTCGAAGGTGGCGACCCCGAAGATCACGAAGGCCTCCCGCTCCACCCGCAAGGGCGAGGGCCGTCTGGTCGGATCCGCCGCCGAGGCGCTCGGCGCCATCCGCGTCGTCCAGGCCTACGGACTCGAGAAGACCGTGGCCCGCGACTTCGCCGACGGCAACGAACGTGCCCTCAAAGCGGGGGTGCGGGCACGCCGCCTGGCCGCCGGACTCGAACGTTCCACGGACGTCCTCGTCGGCATTTCGCAGGCACTCGTGCTCGCCTTCGGCGGGTGGCAGGTGCTGCGCGGGGCGATGTCCCCGGGCGACCTCGTCCTCTTCCTCCTCTACCTCAAGATCGCGATGAAACCGCTGCGGGACATGGCCAAGTACACCGGCCGCATCGCCCGCGCGGCCGCCTCGGGGGAGCGGATCGCCGACCTCCTCGACGAACCCGTCGAGATCGCCGACGCACCCGATGCCGTGACCATGGGTCCGGTCTGCGGCGACGTCGTCTTCAATCAGGTCACCTCGACCGATGGGCATGGTCGGCCGCTGTTCGACGAACTCGATCTGCTCATTCCGGCCGGTCAGAAGGTCGGCATCCTCGGTGCTTCCGGGGCCGGAAAATCGACCCTGATGAGCTACCTGCTGCGACTGTCGCAGCCGGACTCCGGGTCGATCTACCTCGACGGCTACGACACCCACAACGTCACTCGCGCCTCCCTGCGGCAGAACGTGTCCGTCCTCCTCCAGGAGTCCGTGCTCTTCGCCGCGAGCGTGCGCGAGAACATCCGCTACGGCCGGCTCGACGCCACCGACGCCGAGGTGGTCGCTGCCGCCCGCGCGGCCCGCGCCGATGAGTTCATCCGCTCCCTCCCCGACGGCTACGACACCGAGCTCGGCAACCGCGGGGACACGCTCTCGGGAGGGCAGCGGCAGCGCCTGGCCATCGCCCGGGCACTGGTACGCGACGCCCCGGTCGTCGTCTTCGACGAAGCGACGACGGGGCTCGACCCGCAGACCCGCGCCGAGGTGGCCGACTCCGTGTCCGCGTTGACACAGGGACGCACGAGCATCGTCATCAGCCACGACGTGGCGATGATCCGCGGACTCGACCGCGTCGTGTGGCTCGAGGACGGGCAGATCGTCGAGGACGGGGCACCGAGCGAGCTGGCCGCGGCCGCGGACTCGCGATTCGCCCGATGGATCCGCTCGCAGGCCGACGAAGCCGGCAGCGTGCCGAGCCGACCGGTGGAGGTGCCGCCGGCTCCGACCGTACTGCAAGCGGAAGCTGGACCTCGTCCGCCCGTGCTGCCAGCGGACGCGGGGCCGCGCCCAACCGAGCCGCCCACCGTCGGCAGCTCACCACGCTATGCAGGAGCCTCATCATGACCGCATCGATGACCGATCCAGTGAACGACCTCGCGGACTCGAGATTCGCGATGCTGCCCTATATCGATGAGCTGCGATCGGCGGACGGCCTCTCCCACTGCCTCGGCTTTGCGGTCCGGCCCCGCCGGATCCGCGTCAAACCGGGACAGAGCGCCATCGTCGCGTGGCAGCGGGACGAGTCCGGCCACCTCGGCGAGTTCGCGGACTGGGGATTCACTGCGGTGATGACGAGCCCGGACAAACTCGCCAATGCGCGGCGACGAGCTGCCCGGCACGGGCAGGACCTGACCGTCCATGAGGCGGCTGATCCACGGTCGGCCGGTGCAACCGGTGCCGTCCTGGTCAGCGGTGGAGTCCTGGCCGACCCGAGGATCGGGAAGCATGTGGCGCGGACGCTCGACCACCTCGGCGGGGATCTGGAGATCATCGGATACAACCCCGCCCGGCGGCTGCTGCTCAAGCACACCCCGATCGATGGGGTGCCGGAGATCGTGCGGATCGCCGCCGAATCACAGATCCACCTCGCCGAGGCGGGGCAGCGGTGGCAGCGGGCGGACCTTCCGAGTCTGCCGGTCGAGTTCGTCGGCGGACGTGACACGTCCACGCGTTCGCCGTGGTGGGGGACCGGTGACCTGCGCGATCGTCCGGATCCGAACATCGCCGAGGAGGTCGGCGTGATCATCGCCGAACTGCACAGAAGCGCTGCGGCAGGCGAGGACGGACGTGCGATCGACTCTCCGCTTGCCCAGCTCGAGACCGTCAACCGGTCACTGGTCCGGCTGCTCCCGGAGCGAGAGACGGTCGTCGCTGAGATGCTGGCCGAACTGAGCCGCCGCCTCGGGTCGAGTCGGGAACTGCGGGAGATCCACGGAGATCTCAGCCCTGACCAGGTGCTTCTGGCGAATTCCGAGTGCCGGATCATCGACCTCGACCGAACCGGGTATGGTCCGGCCGGGGTGGACCTGGGCCGGTGGATCGCCGCCTGCCGTGTCGACCAAGTGCTGAACGGACTCGAACGGCCGTTCCTCGACGGCTACCGATCCGCGGGAGGCGAAGTGGTCGACCCAGGTGCCTGGACAACGTGGGCGATGCTCGTGGCCGCACTCGAATCCTGGCGCAGCTGCTCCGCGACCTGGAGAGACGAGACCAAGAGGATCGTCGACCTCGCACGTACCGCCCTGGACGAGAACGTCCCGACAACGCAGGTCGCATCATGACCGCGACGAATCTGGGGGTGGCGAAGCAGGGCGAGACGAAGCGGTGTGAGACGATGTTGGGCCAGACGCGGCGGGTCGCGACGGGGGCGCCGGCTCTGCACATTCCCGATGCTGTGACGATCGACGGACAGGACTGGACCGTGCGCCGAGCCTGGCCCGCCGGAGACGGTCGAATCGCGTGGGAGGCGATGCTTCCCGACCACGGGATCCGAGTCGGCTACCTCGATGCACACGGCGTGAAGGTCCTCGCCGCGGATCGAGATCCGAAGCTGCCGGGACTCGCCAGGCTGCTCGACGACGGCGGCCGCCTGGTCTCTCACCGGCCGGGCAAACGCGCCGTCGTCCGCCTGCCCGACGGCAGCTTCGCCAAATGTGTCCGCGACGGAAAGGCGTCCGACGTCCTCGCTGGACAGCGCCGGGCAGCTGGATTCCTTCCCGGTTTTACCCTCCCGCAGGTCCTCCGGTCCGATTCTTCGACCGTTGTGCTCGGTGTGGTGCCCGGAGTCGAACTCCACGAACCTGCCGAGCTCGGCGCGGATTGGTCACGCGCCTGGGCCGAATCCCTCGACGCCTGGGCTCAGGCAGGGTCGCACCTGTCGCCGGCGGCGTCATCATCGTCCATGCCGATCCATGATGCTGCTGCCGAGATCGAGGTTCTCCGCACCTGGCGTGAGCGCGCTCGCCCCATGCTCGAATCCGCGGAGAGTGCGCGGGCGCAGACGCCGCACCAGGCGCAGACACGGCTCCAGACACAAACGCAGACTCTGAACCAGACGGAAACGGTGCTCTCCGGGGTGGACGAACTCATCGCAGAGGTCACGACTGAACTCGACGACGGGGCCGCCTCGGCGATGGAGCGACCGATCGGCCTCGTCCACCGCGATCTGCACGACAAGCAGATCATGTGGGACCCGATCGCCGGACCGGGACTGCTCGACGTCGATACGGCGTGCCTGGGCGAACGCGCACTCGATCTCGGCAACCTCCGCGCACATGCCCGATGGCGCACCATGCAGGGACTGTGGACCCCCGCCGAGGCGGCCGTGGTCATCGACGAGATCGCAAGAGCCGCCTCGGCGGCGGAGATCGACCCGGCCAGGGTGAGCGTCTACGAGCGGGCCACCCTCATCCGGCTCGCCTGCGTCTACGCATTCCGGCCAGCCTGGCGCGATCGCACGGGGGCACTGCTCGACGCCGTCGCAGCGAGCCGGTCCGAGCCTGTAGGCAGCCAGACGTCGACACGCTAATCTGGGCGCATGTTGGTGCGTGACCGGGACAGGTGGGTGCTGCCGGCGAATCCCCGTGCCGTGGGCAGAATGTCACGATATTCGCAGATCGCCGGGATCGTCTGCGTGATCATCGGCGGATGGGCACTGCTCTGCGGCCTCGGCTTCCTCCTGTTCGGAGGCTTCATCTTCGACGCGATCTCCACGGCTGATTCTGGCAACAAAGCCATCGCAAGGTGGGCGATCGGCGGCGGAATCACTGTGTGCGGAGTCGTTTTCACGATTGTCGCCGTCGTCATTCTCCGACGGGTTCGATCCCTGCGGAAGGCACCGCAGCAGCCGGTGCTCACCGTCGATGCGCACGGAGTCTCGGTGGTCGGAATGGGCTCGGTGCCCTACGCGGATCTCGTCTCGATCCACGCTCGCATCGGGCCCCGGCCGATCCAATGGTCGACGACCATGGCCAAGACCGCAGGCAATGAGCTGGCGGCCACGCTGGTCGGCAGATCGCGGATCATCCACGAATTCGTCATCCATCGGCGCAGCGGACCGGACATCCGCGGCGACCTTTCGATGCACACAAGCCCCGCGAGCTTCACGCAGTTCGTCGATCAGCTGCGGGGACTCCTCGCACCGTATTCGATCCCCGTCGAACTTCACCGCTGAGTGCGGCGGCACCTCATTCGGCGGTGCTGCGGCGGGCGTCTCCCCAGATGTCGACGCCGGAATCGACGGCGAACTCGTCGATCGCCTTCAGCTCATCGTCACTCAAGGGTGCTGCGTCGAGGACTGCCACATTGTGTTCGAGCTGTTCGACGCGGCTGGCCCCGATGACCAGCGAGGACACTCGTTCGTCGCGCAGCGCCCAGGCCAGGGCCATCTGTGCCAGGGACTGTCCACGGGCGGCGGCGATGTCGCCCAGAGACTTGATCCGGGAGAGGTTGTCTGTGCTGAGGAACCCGTCCTTGAATGACGGCTTCGCTTTGCCGGCGCGCGAATCGTCAGGAACTCCGCCGAGGTACTTATCCGTGAGGAGGCCCTGGGCGAGCGGGGAGAAGCAGATGACGCCGAGTCCCTCCTCGTCCGCGGTCGCGAGCAGTCCGTCGTCTTCGATCCAGCGGTTGATCATCGAGTACGACGGCTGGTGGATGAGCAGGGGAGTGCCCAGGTCGCGAGCGATCTGCGAAGCCCGGGCAGTATCGGCAGCCGAGTAGGAGGAGATGCCGGCGTAGAGGGCACGACCTGACCGCACTGCGGTATCGAGTGCGCCGATGGTCTCTTCGAGAGGCGTCGATGCATCGGGGCGGTGGGAGTAGAAGATGTCGACATAGTCGAGGCCCAACCGGCGCAGAGATGCATCGAGGCTGGCCAGCAGGTATTTGCGGCTGCCTCCGGGACCTCCATAGGGGCCCGGGTGCATGTTCCAGCCGGCCTTCGTCGAGATGATGAGCTCATCGCGGTAAGGGTGGAGATCCTCGCGCAGCAGTCGGCCGAAGTTCGTCTCCGCCGAACCCGGAGGAGGGCCGTAGTTGTTCGCCAGGTCGAAGTGCGTGATGCCCATGTCGAAGGCACGTCGGACGATGTCGCGTTGGTTCTGGAAGGCGACGTCATCGCCGAAGTTGTGCCACAGTCCCAGCGACAGGGCGGGAAGGACGAGCCCGGACCGGCCGACCGGGCGGAAGGTCATCGAGTCGTAGCGGTTCTCGGCGGCTTGGTACACACGGACTCCCTGAGTTGGACGAGCTGACCTGGATCAGTGCGGGTCAGCCTTCAGCTTAAGCGAGTCCATTGTGTGCGGCGAGCGTCGCTCGAATGCCGTGCAGCGCCGACCCAGCCGGGCATGGCTCCCACAGCTGCCAGCGCGCGACGGCCATGCTTGGGCTCAGTCCCGCCCGGCCTGCGTGCATACGCATGCGCGGTTGCCGTCGGCATCGGCGAGGACGGTGAATGACGGTGCCTGGGATTCGTCGACGATCGTGCCTCCGGCCTCGACCGCGGCCTTGATCCGAACTGGTGCGACCGCCGCCGGCACACAGACGTCGACGTGCACACGCTGGTGTGGAACCTCGTGCTCCTCACAGCCTTGGAACCACAGCAGCGGCATCTGTCCGGACGGATCGATGACGTCGGGGCCGGAGACGTTGCTCGCATCCCCGGTCAGGAGCGCCGCCCAGAACGGGGCGATGGTCTCCTGGTGGGCAGTGTCGAGGCCGAGCGCGAGCAGCGCAGGGACGCTCGGGTCCGCTTTCACTCCCGCCGAGGCGGCCGCCTCGCTGATCTGACCGGCGAGGTTGAGATCGCGTTCGGTCACGGCGCCGGTGTCGTGGCTGGTCAGTCTGATATCGACGTGTGGGAACGTCAGGGTCACATCGGGATGGTGGCCGGCCGCCTCGGCGAGGTTGCCGATCTCGGTGACGAGATCGAGCCCGGTCGCGAAATCGCCGGTGAGGAACCGGGCACCGATGCAGTCCGGCAGGCCCTGCCAGTCGCCGAGCCCTTCGGAGTCGAGTGCGTCGAGCAGATTCTGTCCGGTATATGCAGTCATGGCTTCATGCTAGGGACTCACCGGTCCCGCGTGAACCCCCTGTGCGTCCGCCGCCAAAAGCATCCCTCGGGCTGAACGTGCGTCGATCAAGCGGGGGCGCGGAAAACCCGTCGTCGACGACGACATATCCGCGTTAACCCTTGAACGACGGGAAACCGCGACACAAAATAGACCACTGGTCTTGATTTAGTGGTGTGTCCTATGCCTCAATAGTGTCGTGACGAAATTCCACGCCATCCGCGACCAGCTCCTCGACCGCCTCGAGGGCATGGCCGCCGGTGAGCAGTTCCCGCCGGAGCGACAGCTCGCCGAGACCCTCGGCATCTCGCGGATGACCCTGCGCCGCGCCATCGACGAACTCGTCGCCAAAGGCATGGTCCGCAGGCGCCACGGCACGGGCGTCTTCGCCCTCGGACCGAAGCTCGACCAACCGCTGGCCGCGAGCTCCTTCACCGAGGATATGCTCGCCCGTGGAATGCGCCCCGGTTCCCATATCCTCAGCTTCGACACCGCCGAGGCGGGTGCGCACATCGCTCGCCGACTCCACATCGCCGAAGACGACGAGGTCATCGCGATCCTGCGCCTGCGCCTGGCCGATGACGAACCGATCGCCCTCGAAGAACTCCACGTCCCCTCCGCCCTCGTCCCGGGACTGAGCGCCGACGATCTTGAGAACCAGTCCTTCTACGAACTCCTGCGCCGCAACTTCGGCATCAGCCTCAACCACAGCATGCAGACGATCGAACCGACCCTCCTCGACGCCGGCGAAGCTCAACACCTCGGCGTCGAAGAGCTCTCACCCGCGCTGCTGTTCGAACGCATCTCCCGCGGCGCCGATGACCGGCCCTTCGAGTTCGTCCGCTCCGTCTACCGCGGCGACCGCTATAAGGTCCGCACCGAGCTCACCGTCCCCGTCCACACAGGAGGAGAGCAGCCATGATCATCGCCGGACTCATGACCGGAACCTCCGCCGATGGCCTCGACCTCGTCATCGCCGAGTTCATGCCCGACCCCACCCTCGGCTCCGACCTCGTCGGCGCGGATCCCACCACACTGACCGTGCGGATCCTCGCCGAACGCGAAACCCCGTTCGACGACCAGCTCGCCACCGACATCCTCCGCCTCCTCGAACCGGCAGACCTTCCGCTGTCCCTGGTCAGCAGTGTTGACGCCCGCCTCGGCCGTTTCTGCGCCGAAGTACTGGACGAACTCTGCACCGACCATGACCTCTCACCCGACCTCGTCGTCAGCCACGGGCAGACGGTCCGTCACGACATCACCGATGGACGCGTCACCTCGACCCTCCAGCTCGGGCAGCCGGCGTTCATCGCCGAACGCCTCGGAGTCCCCGTGCTCTCCGACGTCCGCTCCCGTGACGTCGCCGCCGTGGGACAGGGCGCCCCGCTCGTCGGGCTCCTCGATTCCCTTCTGCTCTCCGACGTCGAGGCTCCGACCGCGGTGCTCAACCTCGGCGGAATCGCGAACATCACCGTCATCACCCCCGGTCAGGACCCCATCGCCTTCGACACGGGCCCGGCCAACGCACTCATCGACATCCTCGCCCGCCGCATCACCGGCGGCCGGCAGGGCTACGACCGTGACGGCGCACTCGCCGCAGCCGGAGCCGTTGACGAGGACCTGCTCACCGCGCTCCTCACCGAACCCTTCTACGGCCGCCCCGCCCCGAAGTCGACGGGCAAGGAACTCTTCCACGCCGCCTACCTCGACTCATTCCTCGAATCCCACCCCCGCCTCGGCGAGCATGATCAGATCGCCACGGTCACGGCGCTGACCGCGCACACCATGCGAGGCGGTCCGAGATCACGATGTCACCACCGTCATCGCCTCGGGAGGTGGGACGAGGAATCCGGAACTCATGCGCCGCCTCGGCGAGGAACTGGGTGAGGGCATCGCGCTGACGAGCACGGATGAGGCCTTCGGACTGCCCGAAGGCAGCAAGGAAGCGCTGCTCATGGCTCTCCTCGGATGGCTGAGCTGGCACGGACTCGACGGCACCGAACCGAGCCTGACCGGGGCGATCGGGCCGCGCATCGCTGGCCGGTTCACTCCCGGTGACGGTCCGCTGCCGCTGCCCGAGCCCCTCCACCGGCGACCCACCCGACTGAGGCTGAGCGACTGAACCGCGGCCGTCACCGGCACCGCCCGTACGGCCCCACTGACAACCCGACCACAACTCCACAACTGACCCCGACACACTCCACACCCCCAACAAGGAGAGACCAATGCAGATCATCGACCTCCTGGTGATCGTCGCCTATCTCGTCGCAACGGCGTGGCTGGGACTGGCGCTGAGCGGAAAGCAGAGCAGCCTCAAGGGCTACTTCCTCGGCGGGCGCGACCTGCCGTGGTGGGCCGTCTGCCTGTCCGTCGTCGCCACCGAGACGAGCGCGCTCACCGTCATCGGCATCCCCGTCATGAGCTACCTCGGCGACCTCAACTACCTGCAGCTGGGACTCGGCTACATCCTCGGCCGCGTCATCGTCGCCTACTTCATGCTGCCGCGCTACTACGACGGCGAGATGATCACCGCCTACGCCTACCTCGGCAAACGCTTCGGCCAGTCGACGCAGACCACGGCCGGCGTGACCTTCCTCTTCACCCGCCTGCTCGCCGACGGCATCCGCGTGCTCGCCGCGGCCATCCCGCTCAAGGTCATCCTCGACGGGCTCGGCATCCACACGAACTATTTCGTCATCATCGTCGTGCTCTCCCTCGTCACGATCGTGTACACGTTCATCGGCGGCATCAAGGCCGTGGTCTGGGTCGATGTGGCGCAGATGATCCTCTACGTCCTCGGCGGAATCCTCGCGATCATCATCATCTCCGCATCGATCGGCGGCGGATGGGTCGCCGAGGCGGTCGAAGCCGGAAAGGCGAACATCTTCGTCTTCGAGGGCAACCCGATCTCCGCGGACACCTCGTTCATTCCCTCGGTGCTCGGCGGGGCCGTGTTCGCCATGGCCTCGCACGGGTCCGATCAGCTCGTCGTGCAGCGGCTGCTGTCGTGCCGGTCGAAGGTCGAAGCGCAGAAGGCGCTCATCACCTCCGGCTTCGTCGTGGTCGTCCAGTTCGCGATCTTCCTCTTCGTCGGACTGGCGCTGTGGGCGTACTACGATCACGCGCTGCCGGCGGACCTCGGTCTGACCCGCGACGACGAGATCTTCCCGCTGTTCATCATCGAAGGCCTGCCCACGGGAATCTCCGGATTGCTGCTGGCCGGCATCCTCGCCGCCGCGATGTCGACGCTGTCCTCGTCGCTGTCGGCGCTGTCGTCGTCGACGGTCAACGATGTGTACGCGAAGCTCAAGCGCGCCCCGATGACCGACGAGCAGGGATTCAAGGTCGGCCGCTGGGCGACGATCGGCTGGGGCATCGCGTTCATCCTGCCCGCCACGGTCTTCGAGTCCGACTCCGGCAACATCGTCATCCTCGCCCTCGGAATCGCCGGAATCACCTACGGCGGTCTGCTCGGCGCCTTCGTCTTCGGCATCGTCAACAAGCGGGCCCGAGCGCTCGACGCGAACATTGCCTTCGCCGTGGCCGTGGCCGTCAACGCGTACTTCTTCGTCATGGAGAAGTACGTCACCGGTGAGGTGTGGGTAGCGTGGCAGTGGTACCCGCTGCTCGGCATCATCGTCACCTTCATCGTCGGCGGCCTGCTCGGTCTGCGCCACAAGACGAAGGTCGTCGAAGAGCCCACCACCCTCGCCGAGGCGGAAGGAAGCACCAGTCCATGAGCTCCACCCAGCCGGGTTCAGCCCGCCCGTCCCCGTCGTCGGAATCAACGCCGGCGGGAACGGGCAGACGCCCCCTGTCTCCGACCGAACAGCGCAATCCGGCAAGCTCCGGACTCGATGACCTCGACACCCTCGGGGTGCTCAAGGTCCTCAACGCGCAAGACCACGCCGTCATCGATGCGGTCGCCGCTGCCCTGCCGCAGCTGGCCGAACTCGTCGACATTGCGGCGGAACGGATGCGCCGAGGCGGCCGCGTCCACTACTTCGGCGCGGGCACCTCGGGGCGGTTGGGTGTCCTCGATGCCAGCGAGCTCCTGCCGACGTTCAACCTCGAGCCGGGCCGGGTCATCGGGCACATCGCCGGTGGTCAGGCGGCTCTGGTCAACGCCGTCGAGAACGCCGAGGACTCCGGTGCCGACGGGTCGGCGGCCGGTGCGGAGCTCGGACCCGATGACGTGGCCATCGGCATCGCCGCGAGCGGGTCGACTCCGTACGTCGGCGGGGCACTCGATGCGGCGCGGGCGAATGGCGCCCACACGGTACTCATCTCGAACAATCCACACGCCTCTCTGGCCGAGAAGGCCGCAGTCCATATCGTGCTCGACACCGGCCCCGAGGTGATCACCGGTTCCACGCGTCTCAAGGCCGGCACGGCCCAGAAGCTCACCCTCAATGGGTTCTCGACCGCGCTCATGGTCGCCCTCGGCCGCACCTGGGACAACCTCATGGTCTCGGTCGTGGCGACGAATGCGAAGCTGCGCGAACGCACCGTGCGCATCCTCCGCGAAGCCGCCGACCTGGGCGATGCCGAGGCACGGGCTCTTCTCGAGCGCTGCGACGGCGATCTCAAGACCGCCATCGTCGTCTCCTTCACCGAGGCGGCCCCCGCCCTGGCAGTGTCGACCCTGGAGACCCATGACGGATCGGTCAAGGCTGCGATCGCCGAGCTCGTCGCGGCAGGCGCGCCGACCGACACGGGTCAGGCGTCCGGACCGGACTCCTCCGGCCCGGACACCCCCGGCCCGGACACCTCCGGCCCGGGTACCGTGGGCGCATGACCCTCGTCCTCGGCATCGACATCGGCGGCACGGGCAGCCGGGCCGCGCTCGGCGACGCCGGCGACGCGAGTCCTGCCCCTCGTATCATCGACCAGCTCACCGGCTCGCGCATCGAGATCGGGTCGAATGGCAGCACTGTCATCGACGTTGTCCGGGAGCTCGTGAGGTCCGCCGCGAAGACGTGGCCCGACCGCTTCTCCGAGGTCAGCGGCATCGGCATCGGCGCGACCGGTATCGCCTCCCTCGCCGAGGATCCTTCCGCTGTTCTTGCCGAAATCTCTGCCGACCACGGGGTGCCGGCGGTCGCGGCGATCGACGCCGTCACCGCCCACCTCGGCGGTCTCGGTGGGACCGGCGGGGCGATCACCGTGCTCGGAACAGGAGCCATCGCCATCGCTCACCCGGGGCCAGACGATGCGGGCAGCTGGTCGTCAGCCTGGTCACGAGTCGACGGTTGGGGGCATCTCTTCGGCGATCGCGGGGGAGGAGCCTGGATCGGCCGTCAAGGCCTCGAACTCGCTATGCGCACCCATGACGGAATCGACGAACGAGGCCGTGCGCTGCTCGAAGCAGCCACCCGACGATTCGGGCCGCCCGCCTCGTGGCCGGGTCAGTTCTATACCCGCAACGACCGCGCTGGACTGCTTGCCGAATTCGCAGTCGACATCGCCGAGACGGCTCGAACCGGCGATACAGCATCGGCCGGACTGCTCTGCGAGGCGGGACAGGAAGCGGCTCGCAGTGCCATCGCCGCCGCTCGCACGGCAGATCACCGGGACCGCACCGCAGGCCACCCGGACCACACCGCAGACCGCCTGGACCACACCGCAGACAACCAAGACCGCACCGCGGGCCACCCGATTCGCATCGCTCTCACCGGGGGAGTCGCTGCCGCAGGCGACCAGCTCGTCGAGGGATTCCGCACCGAAGCCGGACGCCTGCACCCGAACGTCACCATCGTCGAGCCCGCCGGCGGACCGCTGGCTGGGGCACTCACGCTGGGCCACCTCGGTGCGGGTGGGAAGCTGAGCGCGCAGGACAGGGTCATCTGGACCTGACACGGCGTCAGTCAACGCGAAAGTCGAATAAGTCGTCTCCAGCGACGACTATTTCGCACTTCGCGTTGACTGAGGCGAATTCACGCCTGTGCTTGCCGCACCATCCGCAATTCGCGCATTCCGTCGTAGTCGTCGGTCTTGATGGTGCCGTCGGCGATGAAGCCGTTCTTCGAGTAGAACGCCTGTGCACGCGGATTCGGATCGGCCACCCACAGCGCAGTCGTCACGGACGGATCGATGACGGCGTCGAGGAGGTCCTGGCCGACGCCCGTGCCGTGCATGGATCGATAGGCGTAGAGAACATAGAGGTGTCGACTTTCGGGGCGTGCTGCTCCACTCTTCGAGTGCTCGGGACCGTCATCGTCATTTAGGTTTCCGTCGCTTTCCTGGGGGCCCGACATCGCAATGCCGACCAACCGTCCATCGGATTCGGCGACGGCGCAGGTGAATTTCGTCGGGGCCGCCTCGGCGAGGATCTGCGTCCACATCCGCTGCCGGCGATCGAGGAGGTCGGGAGCATCGAGGAGATCGTCGGGCATGATCCCGCGGTACGTCTCACTCCAGGTGTCGACGTGGACGCGCGCCATGGCTGCGGCATCGGCGGACTCGGGCGGACGGACTGTGTGGGCCATGACTGGATGCTACCGGCCGGGGCAGGCGGGACGAACGGTCTCCGGCACGAAAAGTTCACCTGACCTGCATCTTCCGACAAACAGCTGTCCAGCCGGGGCACCCAGGATCAAGAGAGTGAGAGCGAACCGCGAACCATTCACCTCCGTCGAAACACACTCTGCACGTCCACGGATCTCTGCGCGTCTCAAGGCCAGCTCCGATCCAGGACTTCCACCCACCGACCTCGAGCTTCCGGCCGGGCAGCGGACTCCCGCCTACCGGTTCTTCGAAGCTCTGCCGGCGGCGATCAGCTTCACAGCGGTGGGCCTCGTGTTCATCCTCCCGTTCGTCGATGCGATGCTCGGAGCCGCCTACGTGCTCTCCATCGTCGGATTGATGTTCGTCCGCGCCATGCTCGGCGCCGTCGACGTCGCCCGCGGATTCCTCCGCTACCGGCGCAGTGCCCGCGTCGACTGGGCGGCCAGACTCACAGATCTCGAACGAGCCATGGACGGACGATCCTCCTTGGCACACCCGCGCGGCGGATTCCGGGCCTCCGGTCACGCTGCTCTGGTCGCGAAAGTCGGCGCCGATCCGCACTCGATCATGCGGCCCTCGACCCTCTTCCACGCGGTCGTCGTGGCCGCGTACAACGAGCCCTATCCGGTCATCGCGGACACCATCCGCACCCTGCTGCACACCTCGACGAAGCCCGAACAGCTCCTCATCTTCTTCGCCCACGAGGAACGCGGAGGTCCGGCGATGGCCGAGACCGCGCGTCGGCTCGAAGCCGAATACGGCCACCGCTTCGGGGCCTTCGTCCTCGTCGAACATCCGGCCGGACTGCCCGATGAGATTGCCGGCAAGGGAGCGAACATCACCTACGCCGGCCACCGCCTGGCCGAATGGGTCCGTGACCAGGCCATCGATCCGCGCAGGGTGATCGTCACGAGTCTCGACTGCGACAACATTCCGCACGAGTCCTACTTCGACTGCGTTGCCTACGAATATGCGGTCGCGCCGGATCGGGAGCGTCTGTCGTTCCAGCCGATCAGCCTCTACATCACGAACATCTGGGACGTGCCGGCGCCGTCGCGAGTGGTCGCCAGCGCGAACTGCTTCTGGAACCTCACGACCACTGTCCGGCGACTCGCTCTGCGCAATTTCGCCTCCCACGCGCAGCCGCTGACCGCTCTGGTCGAGATGGGGTTCTGGTCGAAGCGGACCATCGTCGAGGACGGTCACCAGTACTGGCGCAGCTGGTTCCACTTCGACGGCGACTACCGGGTCGTGCCGATCCACGTCCCGATCTTCCAGGACGCGGTGCAGGCCGGAACATTCAAGTCCACGATGGTCGCCCAGTTCAAACAGCTCAGCCGCTGGTCCTACGGCGCCTCCGACGTGCCCTATGTCGGAGTGCGCGTCTTCGCTCCCGCGGCCCGCGCACCGTTCTGGCCAGGTGTGCTCCGGTTCTTCTCCCTGCTCGAGGGCCACGTCAGCCTCGCCTCGATCTCGATCATCATCGCCATCGGCGGCTGGATCCCCTTCGTTGTGGCTTCGCAGACGGGGCAGGTCACCTCGTTGGTGGAGCGGATGCCGATGACAGTGGGCATCATTCAGCAGATCGGCATGATCGGTCTCATCGTCTCCATCGTCGTGTTCAACGCCCTGCTGCCGCCGCGGCCGATCCATGTTCCGCGCGAACGCCGCCTGACGATGTGGCTGCAGTGGCTGCTCTATCCGCTCACGCTGCTCGTGTTCAATTCGTCGACGGCGCTGTACTCGCAGTGGTGCCTGCTCACCGGCCGCTACCGCGAACGCTTCGACGTCACGGAGAAGATGGCCGGCGGACGGTCCAGCTGACCGACCGCGCACACCATTTCCGCCGTCCGTTTCGAGGTCTACGCTGGGACGTGAACGCTGCCCATCGAATCCATCGTGCCGAGAGCCGAAGCGCCGACCAGCCGAGGAGGGTGTCATGGTCGACACCGCAACCGCCACCGACAGCACGCACGCCTCCGGGCACGACACGGAACACGTCGACTGCATCATCAGCGGAGGCGGCCCCGCCGGGATTGTCGCCGGCCTGCTGCTCGCCCGAGGCGGGGTGAAGGTCGTGGTGCTCGAGAGGCACGAGGACTTCTTCCGCGACTTCCGCGGCGACACCATCCACCCCTCGACCCTGCGGCTGCTCGATGAACTCGGGCTCTATCACCGTTTCGCCCGCATCACGCACCGTCGCGTCGAGGGCGTCACCCTCACGGGGCGAGGCGGTGAGGACATCATGCTCGCCGACTTCACCCGCCTCGACCTGCCCCATCCGTTCATGACGATCGCGCCCCAGTGGGACTTCCTCAACCTGCTCGCCGAGGCAGGGGAGGACGAGCCGAACTTCGACCTCCGGATGGGACTCGAGGCCACCTCGTTGATCTGGGATGACGACCGTGTGGTCGGTCTGCGCGCGCGGAATTCCACCGGCACCGAGGCGGCACCTCCGACCGTTGACGCCGATGCTCCCGCCACGACTATCACCCCGGCCACTGTCGAGTTCCGCGCCCCTCTCGTCATCGCCGCTGACGGCAGGTGGTCGAAGGCCCGCGCCGAGGCGGGACTGTCCATGAGAGAGCTGTCGTCGACGATCGATGTGTGGTGGTTCCGCATCGACACCGCGGCAGTCCTCCCCGATTCGGTGGCCCCACGAGGCGGGGACGGTAAGGTCTTCGTTGCGATTCCCCGCGACGGACACGTGCAGATCGCCCGCCTCATTCCGAAGAGCGCGGACGTGCGCCTGCGGGCCGAGGGCATCGAAGCGCTGCGTGACGCAGTCGCGGAGACCTATCCGCAGCTCGCGGCAGACGTCGGCCAGATCGAGTTCGATGATGTGAAGCTTCTCGACGTTCGCCGCAATGAGGCCAGACGCTGGTTCGCCGACGGTCTGCTGTGCATCGGCGATTCCGCGCACGCGATGAGCCCGCTTGGAGGAGTCGGAGTCAACCTCGCGGTGCAGGACGGAATCGCCGTCGCCCGGACGCTTGCCGAACCGCTGCGTTCAGGATCGGTGCGGACCGCAGAGCTGCGACGCCTGCAGCTGAGACGGCTCCCGACCACTCGCGCCGTCGAACTCCTCCAATCGGGAATCCACCGGATGGTCGAACCGGCCGTCCACGGACACCGACCCATCCGCCCACCTGCACCGGTGGAGTGGCTGCTGACGACGTTCCCCGCGCTCACCCGCATACCGGCGCGCATCCTCGGTGTCGGCATCACTGCCGAACACGCCCCGGACTTCGCCCGACGCGAGGAACCGACCGTCGAAAGGACACGATGAACGTCATCCTGCGCTTGCGCCCATTGGCGCTCACCGATGAGGCGGATCTGCGGACGTTCCATGAGCAGCTGCGCGCCGACGACTTCGAATTCCTCCAGGCCGAGGGGTCCTGGGCCGACTTCATCGGCACCCACGAGCGCGAGGCTCAGGGACTCGATCTCCGGCCGGGGCATGTGCGCGCGGAATTCCTCGTCGCGGAGGTGGACGGCAGACCCGTTGGCCGCACCTCCATTCGGTACGAACTCAATGACTTCCTGTTCTCGCTGGGCGGGCACGTCGGCTATGCGGTTGCTCCGGAATTCCGTCGCCGAGGATGTGCCCGACAGATTCTGTCGCGCTCGGTCGAACGTCTGCGTTCGGCCGGAATCACGAGTGTGCTCGTCACCTGCGATGAGACGAACACCGCCTCGGCGAGTGTGATCGAACAGTGCGGGGGAGTCCTCGAGGACGTGCGTGAGAACGGTGACGGACCGCCAAACGGCGTTACTGGATCGACGCCGATCCTCGGGAAGGGCATTAGCTCTGAGTGCGCAGCGGACTTCGTGGGCCGGACTTCGCACGCCGCCGTCCCGAGAGGGTCTGAGCCTCAGTCCCTGAGCCGGCGTTGGCGAGACAGCAGAGCCGTCAGCTGGTGGCATTCGGAGGTGGACATCGTGCCCAGTCCGAAGCGGATATCGGCGACGAGGTGGCTGGCCCGGTCGGTCAGGGTCCGTCCTTTGGGGGTGAGCTCGGCGACAACCTCTCCGTCATCTCCGGGTTCCAGGATCCGTTCGATGAGGCCGTTCTCCTCGAGCCACCTCACCGAGTGGAAGGACGAGCCGGCTTCGACCTGAAGTCGGTCGGTGAGATCAACGAGGGGGAGGACTCCGCTGGGCTCGAAGAACAGAAGGAGCAGGATCTCGTATCGTGCGTAGGTCAGCCCCAGGGGGCGCAGCTTCTCATTGAGGTCCGTGATAAGGCGTCGGTGGGCGTGCATGAGTTCCGTGGCCGCCTGCATTCGGTTGCGCTCGGGCCAGCGCAGCTCCCATTCGCCAGCCGCCTCTGAGATAGCGTCCTCGAAGATCGGCAGCGCACTGCCGACTCTGAACTCTTCGGACGCTCTCTGCCGGAAGCCGGCGTCGAGCTCTATCGTGTTCCACTCTTCGGTCTTGACCGACGATTCGGCACCGGTGTCAAGATGCGCTCGCGCACCTCGTCGCTCTCGCTGTTCTCAGCGTGGGAGTCGGAAGCGGCGAGGTCCTCATCTGTCAGGAGGTCATCGGCTATGCCGTCGTCGTCCGTCGAGTAGTCATCATCGTCCTCGTCCCTGGAATTGAAGGACTTGATGGTCGCCCGCAGCCCGGAACGCTGGATGACCGTCTGGATCGTGAGATCTCGTTCGTCAGGTCGACCGACGTATCTGATGTCGCGCAGGCCCTGATCCTGGGCAGCCGATTCGAAGACGAAGTGGCCGTAGCGGAAGATCCGACCCATGAGGGGCTTGTGGACTGAGATGTCGAGGATACGCGCCATCGGCATCGTCGCCTTGTGCTGGGTGAAGATCCCGTGGATTCGAAACACCCGCATGTTCGTGATGACGAAGCGGTCCATGTGTACGAAGAGCGCGCGGTAGACGCCGAAGAGCATGACCGCGCAGCCGATGCCCAGAGGGACCGCGGCGAACTTGGGCGGAACAGCGAAGGACAGGGCAGCGAGTGCCAGTCCCAGGAGGATGATGAGTGTGGGAGTGACGAAGGCAAGCGGATGACGTCGCACTTCGTCGACGATGACCTCACCTTCTTCGCTGATGAGGTGGTTCTCGACCTGAGGGTCGGTCAGCGAACTCAACACTGTCGCCTGCGCACGGATCCGCTATGCGGAGAGTGAGGTGAAGAACGTGACCAAGGAGCCGACGCCAGTGCCGACCGCGGCAAATGCCGTCCTGACCGCCTCCGCGGAATCCTCCGGCCGCTGAACAGATAGAACGCCACGAAAATGACGACGAGTGTGAGTATGGCCTTCTTAACCCACTTCACAATGGACTCCTCTGTGCCGCATCGCTGAGGCAGCGGAAGCGGACATTTGATTGCACAACTCAACCAGCGTAACGGCCCATGCACTTTCGAACCCGGCGGACGCGCCAGGGAATTGTGATCGCTGTCTCAACGACTGAGATTCTGGCTGGTGGGGAGCTCGCAGGATCCGCTTCCGGCAACTCGGGTTCCGGTTTTCCTCAATCGGCCTCGACGGTCAGCACTAGTGCCTCGGTGCAGGCGGGTCCGTAGAGTCGAAGGCATGAACTCACTATTCGACTCCATCCGCAAGATCGGTTTCCGTCGCGGTCCCGACCGCATCCTCGGCGGCATCGCCGGGGGCCTCGCTCAGATGACCGGCGTCAATGTCTGGATCATGCGACTCATCGTCCTCGCTTCGTTCCTGCTCCCCGTGCTTGGGATCGGCGCCTACCTCGTCGCGTGGATCCTCACCCCGTGGCAGGACGATTCGATCCCGCTGCAGCAGGTCTTCGGCGGTCGCTCGCTCGAGTGACATGTGAGCGGCGAACGCTCGATGCGCAAGAATGAGGGCATGAGCGAACGCGAACCCTCTGCACCGGCCAATCGCTATCCGGCGGCTGCCGAATGGCAGGCGGTCGACAAGTATTTCACCGAGACGCTCGTCGGCGAAGACCCTACCTTGGTCGCAGCGCGCGGATCGGGCGCAGCGACGACGATGCCGAATGCCGAAGTCGCAGCCAACCAAGGGGCGTTTCTTGGGCTCCTGGTCAAGATCGCTGGCGCGAAACGCGTCCTCGAATTCGGCACACTCGCCGGCTACTCGACCATCTGGCTCGCCCGATCAGTGGGAGAGAGCGGACACGTCGTCACGCTCGAACTCGAACCGCAGAACGCGGCAGTCGCCCAGGAGAACTTTCGCGCCGCCGGAGTCGCAGAGCGCGTCGAGACGATCGTCGGTCCGGCGACGGAGTCTGCCGCTCAACTTATCAACGACGGTGTCGTCCGAAATGGGGCAGTCGTCGATGGTGACAGCAGCGATCCGCGGGTCCAAGGAGTGCGAAGCGTCGCCGCCGCCATCGCGGCCAACCCGGACTTGGATGCCACTGCCCTCCAGACTGTCGGCGAGAAGGGATGGGACGGACTCATCGTCGCTCGTCGGCGTTGATCCGAGGCTGAACGCAGGATCTACCAGACCTGCGGAGGCCTACGGCAATAGACATCGATCGGATCGAGGTCCATCGTCGGCGCGTCGAAGAACGTCCAGATGAGCAACACGATGGTGATCGGGAAGAACGCGACCGCCACATAGCGGCTCATTCCCCTCCAGAATCCGACGCGTCTGCCGCTGTGCTTGAGCGTGACGACGCCGCACAGCGCCTGGCCGGGGGAGACTGTGCAGCCGTAGAGAGCGCCGAACACCAGTGCCATCAGCGGATAGCTGATGAGAGCGACTTTGGTGGCATCGTCGATAGAGATGATGTTCACTGCCGTCAGGGCCAGTGCGATGCCGATGACCAAGCCGGTGAAGAAGAGGACGAAGACCGCGTCGAGGATCCTCGCCCACCAGCGTCGAACCGATGGAGCCGGCGTCAGCGGTCCACGGTTGCGCCAAGGGCCGGGGCCGTGGACGGCAAGCCCGGCGTGGGCGCGGTAGTTCGAACTCATTGTGTGTATCCTTCTCGCAGCTGACGGGCCGATGCCTCTGACTCTATGCGGTCGCCGGCCTGCAGAGGGTGCTCGTCAGGAAACATCCTGTGTCAGTTCCGGTACAGCCTCGCCCGCCCCTTTGTGAACGGGCAGCGAAAGCAGCGGGGAATGAGAAATGTGCCGCGACATCGAATGAACGATGTCGCGGCACATTCTCTGCGGTGGGCCCCGTGGGGATCGAACCCACGACCCGCGGATTAAAAGTCCGCTGCTCTACCAACTGAGCTAGAGGCCCCGCCCCATCACAAGCGCAGGACACAAGCCTGCTGACGCATGATGGAGACGAACCAATAGTAGAGCTTCGCGCCCGATTTACTCAAACCAGAGCCCGCTGTCGATGGGAGACCTTCGGCCCCCTCCCGACGCGGCCCCGCGGATCACTTCTCCAGTCCGCGCCGATCCTCACCCGTGTAGGTGCGAGGCAGACCGTCCGGTGACTCGAGCTCTTCAGGATCGAGGGGTTCGATGACGTCGGACTCGATGGCCTTGTCCTTCTTCAGCTTCCCGACCAGGGCACGGACATTGCGCAGGCCCGCGAGCAGCTTCCGGTCCTTCTTCGGCGCGACGTATTCAGGGTCGGTTTCGATGGGGAAGACCGTCGGCGCAGCGCCGAAGGCTTCCTTCGATTCGTCGGCGACCTTCCGCGCCATCCGGCCGTTCACCACAGCGCCGATGACCGCGCCGACGCCGAAGGGTAGCAGGCGGCCGACCAGCGAACCACCGGCACGAGTTGCGAACTTGCGGATGAAGGTCTTGCGCAGCTTGCGCACGAGCAGATCGACCAGGGGAGTGGGCAGCTGCTTGGTCACGGTGGCACCCCAGCTGCCGAACATCGACTCCACGCCGCCGTTCTGCTTGCCGAACTTCTGGATGAGGTTCTTCCCGTCCTTGCCCAGCATGAGTCCGAGCACCAGGGCGTTCGCCCGCTTGGCATCGGCCACCGGCAGCCCGTGGGTCTCTGCGATCGCCTGCGCGAACAGTGCTGTGCCTTCGAGGAAACCTGCGGTCTCTGCTCCAGCCACACCGAGCGCGGCCGTCGTGCCCAGCCCCGGAACGGCCGCAGTCGCACCGACTGCCGCGCCGCCCGAGGTCGTCAGGGTCAGGTAATGGCGGCGGATGATCTTGATGAGCTCTTCGGGGGTCGCATCCGGATGCCGACGGCGCAGACTGCGCACATAGGCCAGCGCGACGGGGCGCTGCACGGACAGCAGACGCGACAACATCGATTGGGCGCGGGGATTGAGTGTGCCATCGTCATTGACTGCCAGCTTCGCAGCCTTGTCGAGACCCTTCTTCGCCACTGATGATTTTCCCACGAGAGTTCCTCCTCGTATCGGTCACTCGCGGCTGCGGGTCGCAGTCACGAATCAGACCCCAGTTTAATAGCGTCTGTTGTGAGTCCGGGGAGCAGAACCTGACCGTGCGGCGAAAGCCCGAATGTGCTCCACGTCCTAGTCCGCGCACCCCCGCAGGGACTAAACTGCCCTGACCATGTCACATCGCGCTTTCCACCGTCCCGTTCCCCTGGCCGATCTCGACTCCGTCGGAGCCGTCGATGATCCCATCGCCCGGTCGGAGACCTCGCATGCGACCGCGGCCCTGTTGCTCGGCGATGCGCACGGCAACCGCGACGAGGCTGCCACCAGGCGCTTCGTCGAACTCGCCGATGACATCGGCTTCGAGATCATCGCCGAGATGTGGTCCGCCGCTCCCGCCGTCTCCGCACCCGGCGCACTGTGGCGCCTCTACGCCCTGCGCCAATGGATCAAGTCCGCACCGTGTGAACTCTCTGAGATGTTCTCCGACGGCCAACGCCGCGTCACCGAAGGCATCGGCTACGACGAGATCCTCGCCGGCGTCGAACTGCCAGCCGGACCCGACGAAGTGGCCCACGCCATCGACGAGATCCTCGTCGGCGCCTTCCGCGGTGACGTCGTCATCGCGCTGCTGCGCGCCTCCGCCTTCGTCGGCATCTGCGCGGCAGGCACCGACGACCATGACACCGCCGTCCGCCTGCGCCAACTCTCCCAAGACCTGTCCGACGCCGCGGTCGCCCATCGCCGAGGCGGCCTCGACTGATCCTCGGCCCGCCGGCAATCCCCTCGCCGAGGCGGCCCCTCCCGACCGGATGAGCGCGGTCCCCGTCGGGACCGGTTATTCCCACCCGACCACGTCATCGACTGTGAGATTGTCAACGGACGAAGGGCCGCCTCGGCGGTGGATTCATGAGCATGAACGAGTATAGTAGGGGGTGGCCTTCGGGCCACCGGACGCTGGATCGCTGAAGCCCCGGGCTCCAAATTCAGCCGCTTCGAGCGGCCTTCCGCCGAGAGGCGCTCTCGGTTCAGCGTCCGGCACATATCATTGAGGCATCATGCATATTCGTCCGGCTTGTCCGGGCCCCGGGCAGGAGGAGAGCATGCGGCTCAAGCGGGTACCGCAGGACAAGGTGTTCTATGAGCGGTTGTCCGATCTCGTCTCTCAGATGCGCCAGTGCAATCTGGTGCTCGCCGAACTGTCCGGAATCGAAATCAGCGAACGACGCGACGTCGCCGACCGCCTCCGCGAGATCGGCGACAGAGCCGATGAGGACATGGGCGCGATGCTGCGTGCGCTGCGCGAGAACTACATCACCCCGTTCGACCGCAACGACCTCTACCTGCTCAGCCACCACATGCGCGATATCTGCCATCGGCTGCACGGAGTCGGATACGTCCTCGCCTCCGGAGCCTTCGACCCGCTGCCGTCCGGCGTTCCCGAGACCCTGGCCGTGCTGTCGAACCAGACCGACCACACCTCGCGGATGATCACCCGGCTGCCGGGCAAACTCGACCAGTGGGACTACGTCGACGCGATCAACCGGCTGACCTACCAGGTCGAGAGCCTGCAGTGGCGGATGTCGGACGCGGTGCCGAACTCCAAACGCGGGCTGACCTATATGGCGGCCGTATCCCAACTCGGGCAGGCGTTCGTCCGGGCCGCCCATGGGTTCACCGAACTCGGCAAAGTCGTCGCAGCCATCGCGATCAAGGAGTCGTAGTCCGTGGAGCTGCTCTTGGCGGCAGTCGTCATCGCCGCGGTGATCTTCGCCGGCTCGAACGGTTTCCACGACGCCGCCCTGACCGTCGGCAACGCGGTCGTCGGACGCGCGATGCGACCCGGGTGGGCGCTCAGCCTGGCCGTCATCTTCAACTTCATCGGCGCCCTCCTCGGTGAGGGAATCGCCATCGTCGTGGCCAACCAGATCGTGCTCTTCTCCGGTTCGGCCGACCTCATCCTGACCAGCCTGATCATCGCCTTCGTGGCGGCTACGACGTGGAGTCTGTTCACCTACTACTTGGCACTGCCGGTGTCGTCGACCCACTGTCTCATCGGCGGTCTGCTCGGCGCGGGAATCGTCTTCGGCTTCTCCGTCAATGCCGGTGAGGCGATGGACTCCGTGGTGTGGCCGCTGGTGCTCTCACCCATCCTCGGCTTCATTCTGGCGTGGGTGCTCACACTCATCCTGTCGAAGTCACTGGCTTCCACCCCGCCGAAACCGCTGTTCCGGGGCGCACGCATGGTCGATTCCGTTCTCACTGCGTCTCTGTCGCTCGTCCACGGGATCCAGGACGCTCAGAAAGTCGCGGCCCTGGTCATGGTCGGCATCCTCGCCGTCGAGGCGACGCCGCACGATGGTCTGTCCATCGTCGAGATCTCCTGGCCGGTGCGCCTCCTCATCGCCGCGGCACTGGCTCTGGGCACGGGACTGAGCGGGTGGCGAGTGGTCCAGACGCTGTCCGTGCGGATGGTCCGCCTCGACCCCCTCAAATCCTCCATCGCCGATGGCGCGGCCACGATCCTCATGTACACCGCAGCACTGATCATGAGGGTTCCGGTGTCGCTGACCTTCGTTCTCGGCTCGTCGATCCTCGGCACCCAGTACGCCGGGCGCAAGGGCCATGCCAGGGCGAGATACTTCCTGCCGATGTTCGGAGTCTGGCTCCTGACGATCCCCGCCGCAGCACTCCTTGCGGTGGTGCTCGGCTGGATCGTCAAGACCTCCGTCGGGCTCTGACACCCGGGCGCTCGCCGGCGCCCGGGGCAGAACCCGATGAAGGTCACTAACCGCGTTGCTGTCGAATCAGCTCCGTGCCTTCCGTCCGAAGACGAAGCCGGTGGTGATCATGGCCGCAGCGAGGACGAAGTGCAGCCAGTTGTCGGCGGTGTTGAGCCCGACGAAGTTGCCCATCGACTCCATCGGAATCACCATTCCGTAGATCCACAGCACCGCGTAGATGATGCCGCCGACGATGAGGTAGCTCTTCGCCAGCGAACGCGAACGCAGCCCGAGCATCCCGACGATGCCGAACAGCAGATGGACGATGTTGTGGAGCACCGTGACCTGGAAGAGGCCGAGCAGCGCCGCGTCGGTGTGATGTCCGGCGAAGCTGATCGAGCCGAGATTCGCGGTGATGCCCGGGACGAATCCGAGGATGCCCACGAGCAGGAACACGGCACCGAAGAGCCCCGAGACCATCTGCACCTGCGAACGCGCACCGCGTGCAGCGGCGGGCGACTGTGACGACATCGAGATATTCATGACGATCCTTTCCCAAAGGTGACTAGTATCGGTGATTCGGACCAGATGCCGATTCGGATGGCCGACGGGCGAAACTTTCCGGCAGCCGTCTCATGTCGGCCCGTCGCTGTAGTCTGGTGGCAATGGGAGCTTGGGCGGCGAAGCTGTGGCGCAGACTGCTGGTCCTTCTGATCGGCGGGGTCATCGCCGTGCCCTATATTGCGGTCATCACCTGGGCCGTCTCCGCACGGAACGAGGTCAGCGACCGCTCTCTGGCACTCAGCATGCTCGCCTTCAGCGTCGTCGTCTTCGTGCTGTTGTGCATTCCCGCGTTCCTTGCCGTCATCCGTGCACTCGAACGGACCCTGGCCGAGCAGCTCCTCGAACTGTCCATCCCCACCCCGCCGAGGCGGCCGACCTGGTCCGACCGCCTCCGCGGTGCCCTGTTCTACTTCGGCCACGCCTTCGCGGGAGCCCTGCTCCTGATCACGGTCGTCGTGGTCCTCCCCTCCGTGCTGCTGATGGTCGCGGATCCGCAGCAGGCTTCGCAACTGTCGAACGGACTCCTCGGCATTGCGGGCTCCCCAGCCGGGTCGACTGCGGGATCGCCGGACGGAAATGCCGATCCGTCGGCCGGCACCGGTGCCGAGTCCGTCATCGTCCTGTCCGCCGGGCTCGTCCAGATCCTCGCGCCCGTGGTCCTGCTTCTCCTCACGGCTATGATCATCGCCGAAGGCTACTTCCTGCCCCATTACGCGCAGATCCTGCTCGGCCCCTCGGCCGCTGACCGGGCTGCGCTCGCCGGGGCCGAACGCGTCCGTCGGTTCCGCCGCACCGTCCTCGCCCGCGAGGTCCACGACTCGATCGGTCACGCCCTGACCGTGACGACGATGCAGGCGGCCGTGGCCAAACGTGCCCTGCACCAGGATCAGAAACTCGCCGAGGCGGCCGTCGACGAGATCGCTCGCACCAGCCGTGAGGCGGTGGCCGAGTTGGACCACGTCCTCGCGCTGCTGCGCGCGGAGGCCGACGGCGCTGGCGGCGATGAAAGCACCGTCGGCGACGCCGGCGCCCTCGACGGCGCTGATGCCATCGATGGTGCCGAGGGCGAAGCCGTGGAGGGCGGAAGGCGCGCGGGGGACGGTGACAGCGAAAGTGCGCGGCCGCCTCGGCGGACAATGCTCGACATCACCCGATTGGCCGAGGAGGCCCGCGCGATCGGGCACCCCACCCGGCTGACGGTCAGCGGGGACGCCACCGGACTGCCGCCGACCGTGGTCCACGAACTCCACCGGATCGTGCGCGAGGCGGTGACGAACTCGCTGCGGCACGCGACGACACCCGGCCTCGATGTGGCCATCGACATCGGCGCGGACTGCGTACAGGTGGTCACGCGCAATGCCGGCGCGGCCACCGGCCCGATGTTCGGCTCATCGGAGAAGGGACGGACCGAGGGGAAGGCGGCGACTGATGCGAAGGTGGCGGGCGCCGCGAAGGGGACGGCCGATGCGAAGTGGACGGCCGCCTCGGCGAGGCAGTCACGCGGACTCGTCGGCATCGGTGAAAGAGCCGCTCTGTTCGGCGGAAGCGCCGACTGGGGAGTCGAGAACGGACAATGGATTCTGCAGGTGAGACTGCCGTATTCGGAGGGACAGATGCCATGACCATTTCGGTGATCCTCATCGATGACGAACCGCTCGTGCGTGCGGGATTGGCCGCGATCATCGACTCCGACCCGGGACTCGAGGTCGTCGGGGAGGGCGATGACGGGGCGGAAGCGCTCGACCTCGTGACTCGGTTGGATCCTGATGTCGTGGTCATGGATGTGCATATGCCCCATCTCGACGGATTGGAGGCCACGCGCCTGCTCATGAGCAGGCAGGAGCCGCCTCGGGTGCTCATCCTCACGACCTTCGACAGTGATGACTACGTCTTCGAAGCTCTGCGCGTGGGCGCGGACGGCTTCGTCCTTAAACGCGCTCAGCCGTCCGAACTCGTCCGGGCGGTGCATACCGTGGCCGGAGGAGAGGCGCTGCTCTACCCGCAGAAGATCCGGGACATGGCCGCACGATCGCACCGAGCCGTCGATGTGGTGAGTTCTGCTGGGCTGAGCAGTCGGGAACAGGAGGTCCTCACCCTCATGTCGAGAGGAATGAGCAACGCCGAGATCGCCGGGGAGATGTTCCTCGGGGCGGAGACGGTGAAGACGTATGTCAGTTCGCTGCTGTCGAAGCTCGGTGCCCGTGACAGGACACAAGCGGTGATCAAGGCTTTCGAATCGGGGTTCGTCGAGACCTGATCCCGGGCCGAGACACGGGCTTCGGCGGCGGGTTGAGGCTCGCGGTCACCCGTTCGGGAACCGGATTCACCCTTGTGGGGGAGACCCTGGCGGGCCCTCCGGGGCGAGCCTGGGTTCATGACAACGAAACAGCTCACTCAAACAGCCCATCATCCATCACAACCGACCGACCGCGGGGTGCAAGTGGGACTGGCAGCCGCCTCGGCGTGGTCGCTCTTCCTCATGATCATGTCGGTCCTCTGGGGACTCGGGATCGTCGCTTCGCCCCTGGCCGGGGATGAGAAATGGACGTTCACCTCGCTGGTCGCATCGCTTACGGCTCCGGCGGTTGCCGGCGTCATCGGCTTCGTCGCACTGGTGAGCTTCGTCCTCGCGGTTGTCCCCCTCTCCGTTCCTCGTCTGCGGGAACGTCTGCGTGAACGGTCCGGAGTACGCCTGATCGGTCTCATCGCACTCGCCTTGACCGCGGTGGTTACGGTCGTGTTCACCGACACCCTGCTGCTGGCCTACCTCGGCTATACGCTCAGCTTCCAGTTCCCGCCGATACCGGCACCGGTGATCTGGCAGGCCGTCCTGCTCATCGGACCAGTGCTGTGGCTCGTCACCTGGGCCGCTGCCGAACGGTCATACCGGGTCGAGGGCCGGATGTCGCACCGGAGCGGAAGCGGGGCCGTGCCCCGTGAGCGGCGCGGTGCGAGCTCAGTCTCCACCGGCGCGAAAGTCGCCGTCGCCGTGGCGATCATCGTGCCCGGGTTCTATGCCCTGACACGGATCTCCTGGGCCGTGGGCATTCCATTGGGGCTGAGCGAAGGTCTCTACGACGAAGGCCAACGCGTGGGGATGTGGCATTCGGGACTCGCGCTCGCGCTGGCAGCGATCGGCGGAATCCTGCTCACCCTCGGCCTCGTCCAGAAATGGGGAGAGCGGCTGCCGGCATGGCTCGGGCCCCTCGGCGGTCGTCGGGTGCCGGTCCCACTGGCGACCGTCCCCGCGACGATCGTGTCCTTGGCGCTCTTCACCGGCGGTATCGGGCTCGTCCGCACGATGCTCGGGGGACCGCCGGAGGTCTTCGGCGACAGCTGGTGGGCGACGATCGGGCCGACGCTGTTCTTCCCGGTCTGGGGCATCGCGCTCGGCTGGGCGACCTACGCCTACCGGGAACGCCGGCTGGCCGCCGAGACGGAAGCGCCCGCCGAGCCGCGCAGTTGACGCTGAGAACCGAGCTGACGCTGAGAGCTGCGGTTGACGCTGAGAACCGCGGAGCGCCGAGTCCACTGTGCACACAAGGGACTCGGCGCTCCGTCGATGTCTGAGCCGTCTTTTCGAATCTTCGATGTCCCTTGCGGGCGGATCCACCTCGAATAAGCTGACGATATCGAGGCGGATCCACCCGCAGGATCAGCCGGGAAACGGCCCGTAGGTGGCAAGCAGGTTGCCCTTGCTGGTCCGCTGCACGTTCTTGAGCTCCAAGCGGGTCGTCGTTCCACCTTCGAAGAGGGACCGTCCGCTGCCCGCGACAACCGGGTGGATGGCAAGCGTCAACTCGTCGACGAGGTTCGCCTCGACGAGCTGACGGGCGATCGACATCGATCCCTCGACAGCGATCTTGCCGCCGTCGCCGGCTTTGAGCTCGCGGACGAAGTCGACGAGCTCGCCCTGGATGGGAGTCGAGTTCTCCCAGCCGAGGTCGGCCTGTGACAGCGTCGTCGAGGCGACATGTTTGGGCGTCGAATTGATGAAATCGGCGAACGGGGCGTCCTCGCCTTCTGTGTGGTTCGGCCAGTAGCCTTCCCACTCCTGATAGGTGACGCGGCCGAGGATGCAGTCGTCGACCCCTCCGATGGCAGTGGTCATCCACTCGCCCATCTCCTGGTCGAAGGAATCGAATTGGAAGTTGAATGGATCGGATGCGATTCCGTCGAGTGACTGGAACAGTGCGGCGATGACAGTGCGGGACATGGTGATCTCCTCATTGAGTTTGTCGTGCGGGCCGTTGCGTTTCCTGAGGGCTGCGTTTCCGCAGTCTCGGAAGTTCATAAAGTGAACTATGGTTTCAATAGTGAACTGCTTTTGCTATGCTGTCAACCATGAAGTCGTATGGGCAGTTCTGCGGTCTGGCTCGGGCAGCCGAGGTGCTGGGGGAGCGGTGGTCGCTCATCATCCTCCGCGACCTCCTCGTCGGTCCGAAGCGCTTCAACGAGCTTCGGCAGGGAAATCCCGGCATCCCCTCGAACCTGCTGACCACGCGACTGCGCGAACTCGAGGCCGCCGAGATCGTCGAGCGCAGCATCGACGGACGCAGCGTCGTCTACCGCCTCAGCGACTACGGTTCGGATCTCGGTCCGGTGCTCATCGAGCTCGGCCGCTGGGGTGCACGGCGAATGGCCGAGCCCCGCGAGGGCGAGGTTCCGACGGACTCCTCTCTGGCCGCGGCCCTGATGACCGCGCGTACCGACGCCCGAGTCCGACCCTTCTTGGTCGAAATCACTGCCGGCCCCGCGACTGCTCATGCGACCGTGAGCGAGCGCGGCGTGGAGGTCGCTGCGGGAGCCCAGGCGGAAGCTGACCTGAGGATCGACGGCCCTGGGCTGCGCGACCTGCTTGCCGACGGCGCAGCCGAAGCCGCACGAGCAGCGGGGACGATCACGGTCGACGGCGACGAATCCCTGCTGGCCGATTTCGTCGCGGCCTTCCGCGTTCCCCGCGACGAACCGGCTGCCGGTTAGGAGGCAGCTCAGCGTCGTTCTCGACCGGTCGGTTGGTGGCCCCTCATCTGTGGCGGTTTGTTGCCTCTCCCTCACCTGTGGCGGTTTGTTGCCTCTCCCTCACCTGCGACGGTTTCGCCGCCCGGCCCGTCGGTGTCGCAGCAGAGTGATCAAGGCGTGGAGAAGCGCGGGTGCCGAGGCGATGAGCAGCAGAACGCCGCCCACCGTCGTCACCGGCAGCAGGATCGACCCGCCGATGACGAAGCCGGTGAACAGAACGGCCGAGATCACGCCGCGCGCCAGCTGTTCGAGCCCTTCCACCCGACGATCGAGCTTCGGCGTCGACACCGTGAGCTCGCCGTCTTCGACCTTAGTGACCAGTGCGTCGAGGCGTCCGGGCAGGCCCAGGGTCAGACGCACGAGGTTGAGGGCCTCCTTCGCAGCCGAGCCGGCGACTCGTCCCTGCGGGTCGCTGATGAGGCTGCTCGCATAGGGTTCGACGACTTCCCAGATGTTGAACCGGGGATCCAGAGAGCTGCACAGACCCGAGACCATGGAGAGCGCGCGGATGATGAGGAAGAGGTTCTCCGGCAATTGGACCGGAAGGTCGCGGACCACCGATTCGAAGTCCGTGGAGAAGGCCCGCAGCTCCTTCTCGTCGACTTCGCGCAGCTGAGCGAATCCCATCCCGCCGAACCGGGAGAAGAGCTCGGTCAGTGCGCGTTCGAGCTCCGCGGTGTCCGCGCCGTCGAGCAGAACCCCGATGAGTTCGACGCTCGTGACCAGGCGGCGGGAATCCCTGGTGGCCACGGCGATGATGAGCTCACGCAGCCCCGAGCGCAGATCTTCGGGGACATGGCCCATCATTCCGAAGTCGACGAAGGTCAGGTGCCAGTCGACCCCCGCCGAGGCGGGAGTGACGAAGATGTTGCCGGGATGGGGATCGGCGTGGAAGAAGCCGCTGCGGAAGAGCTGATCGAACATCGTGTGCGCGAACGCCGAAGCCACGTCGCGGGGATCGATCCCAGCCCGGCGCAGCGCCGCGACATCGTTGATCTTGATCGCCGAGACGTCCTCCATGGTGAGAACCTGGGTCGTGGTCTGCTCCCAGACGATTCGCGGGGCCTGCGTCGGACCGGGCGAACCTGATCCAGAACGCTCGGCATCGTCCGAGAAGCGTTCGGCCTCGGTGGTGAACTGCTCCGCATTCGCCGCCTCGTGGAGGTAGTCGATCTCCTCGAGGCTGACATGGGCGAACTCCTCGACCAGCCCCGGCATATCGACCCGGCTGGCGATGAACCCGACGCGGGAGAGCCACCCCGCGATCCGGCGCAGCGTTCGCAGATCCACCTCGACGACGTCGGCGATGCCGGGGCGCTGGACCTTGACGACCACCTCGGTGAATCCGAGCTCGGCGGCCACATCCGGAGTCAGGGTGGCCGAATGGGCCTGTCCCAGTGATGCCGCTGCCAAGGGTCGGGGGTCGAAAGTGGCGAAGGCGGTGGTGAGTCGCATACCCAGCTGCGCCTCGGCGAGGGGCCTGATCCTGTCGAAAGGAACCGGCGAGACCTCGTCCTGAAGGTCTGCCAGCTCTTCGGCGACCTCGGGCGGGAGGACATCCATGCGGGAGGAGAGGAACTGGCCGACCTTGATCATCAGCCCGCCGAGCTCGATCGCCAGCGCCCTGAACTTCCTGGCGGTCGACTGCCAGCGCTCCACTCGTCGTCGGGCGGCCAGGCGACCCAGACCGATGCGAGGCAGGACGACCTCGAACCACCAGGCCATGGCCATCTGGGCTGCGGCAAAGCGCAGGATCCGGGACGACCGGGACCGCAGCGCTCGCTTCCGGTCGGGAAGTGTCTGGCCGGAGTCGACGGGGTCTGGTCCGCTGCGCTCACCGGCTTCTCGGCCGAGCTCATCCGGGCTCACGTTTCTCTGTTCGGCTCCCGTCGACATCGCTCAGTCCCGAGCGAGGATCGAGTACAGCCTGCGCTTGGTCTCTTCCAGCTCAGTGACAGCCTCTGCGACCTGCTCCTTGCTGCCCGAGCGTCCGACCTGAGCTGCGGCCTGTGCCAACTCGACCCCGGCCTTGGCCAGTGTGGCCGCGCGCGGAGTCTCTCTCGTGCCGACCGATTCCCATGGGGCGGCGGAATCGGAATCGGACTCGACGTGCTCGCGTCCCGCCTGGGTGAGGGAATAGGTCTTGCGTCCGCTCGAGGGCTCCGCATTGATGAGGCCCTCGTCCGTGAGCAGCTGCAGCGTCGGATAGACGGACCCGGGGCTGGGTTTCCAGCTGCCTCCGCTGCGTTCCTCGATCTCCTGGATGATCTGGTATCCGTGCATCGGGGCCTCTGCCAGCAGCGAGAGGATCCCGGATCGGACGTCACCGCGGTTCATGCGGGCAGGCTGTTTGGGAGCGAAGGTCGAGCGCAGCTGCTCGAACGCCTCCCAGATGCTTGCGCTGCCCCGGTCGCCGCTTCGGTGATGGGAGCTTCCGTGGGTGAATGGCTCGTTCATGTTGACCTCCGGGTCTGATGACACCGCAGCACCCCGCTGATTGCGCGAGGTTCAGTGCCCTGACGATATATAACGATATATCGCCGATGTGTTGTCGGGAAGATCGTCAGGTCGTCTGCGGAGGCAACTCACTGCGCGCGTTCAGGGTGAAGTGACGACCGGTATGCCAACGCAAAGTGGTCGTTCTGGTCACGTTCCGCTGAGCAGAGCGTGACCAGAACGACCACGTAAAGAGGCATACGCCCCGAGGAGGCACCCGCCAGGTGGGCGGGCCTTCAGATCATCCGAAGCGACCGGAGATGTAGTTCTCGGTCTCTTCCTTGTCCGGGTTCGAGAAGATCGTCGAGGTCTCGTTGAACTCGATGAGCTTTCCGGGCTTGCCGGTGCCGGCGATGTTGAAGAACGCGGTCTTGTCGGACACACGAGCAGCCTGCTGCATGTTGTGCGTGACGATGACGACCGTGTACTTGTCCTTGAGGTCGTTGATGAGGTCCTCGATCGCCAGGGTCGAGATCGGGTCGAGAGCCGAGCACGGTTCGTCCATGAGCAGGACCTGCGGCTCGACGGCGATGGCGCGAGCGATGCACAGACGCTGCTGCTGACCGCCGGAGAGGCCCGAACCGGGCAGGTTGAGGCGGTCCTTGACCTCGTTCCAGAGGTTCGCGCCACGCAGGGCGCGCTCGGTGAGGTCGTCGGCTTCGGTCTTCGACAGGCGCCGGTTGTTCAGACGCACGCCTGCAAGCACGTTCTCTTTGATGCTCATCGTCGGGAACGGGTTCGCCCGCTGGAAGACCATACCCACCTCGCGGCGGACGTTGACAGGGTCGACTCCCGAGCCGTAGATGTCGTTGCCGTCCATGAGGACCTCACCGGAGACGCTGGCTCCGGGGATGACCTCGTGCATGCGGTTGAGGGTGCGCAGCACCGTGGACTTGCCGCAGCCGGAGGGGCCGATGAAGGCGGTGACGGAGCGCGGCTTGATCTGCATCTCCACTCCGTCGACGGCGCGGAAGTCGCCGTAGAAGATGTCGAGATCCTTGATGTCGATCTGCTTGGACATTGTGTTTCCTATCCGTGGATATGGGTGAGTCTGGAAGTCTGTGAGCCGTCGCCGGTCAGCGGCCGGCCTTCGGCGCGAGCACCTTAGCGATGATGCGAGCGAGCAGGTTGAGCACCATGACGAGAGCGACGAGCACAAGGGCTGCGGCCCATGCGCGCTCCGAGCTGGCCAGGGCGGCGGCACCCGGTGAGACCGGACGCAGCTGCGAGTCGTAGATGAACGTCGGCAGCGTCGACATCCAACCGGAGAAGAGGTTCCAGTTGAGCGTCTTCGCGAACCCGGCGGTGACCATGATGGGTGCGGTCTCACCGATGACGCGGGCGATGGCGATGGTGACACCGGAGAGGATTCCCGACACCGAGGTGGGCAGAACGATCTTCACGATCGTCTTCCACTTCGGCACGCCCAGAGCGTAGGAGGCCTCGCGCAGATCCATCGGCACCAGGCGGAGGATCTCCTCCGTGTTGCGCACGACGATCGGGATCATCAGCACAGACAGTGCGACGGCCGCAGTGAATCCGGTCTTCGCGATTCCAGCAGAGCTGGGCATGAGCACATTCGCGATCGTGGAGAACAGAGCGAAGGCGAACAGACCGGCGACGATGGAGGGGATTCCGGTCATCACGTCGACGAGGAAGGTGATCGCCTTGCCCAGGCGGTTCTTGTTCGAGTACTCGACGAGGTAGATGGCGGTGAGGACGCCGATCGGGATCGAGATGACGCAGGCGGCCGCAGTGATGAGCACGGTGCCGACGATGGCGTGGTAGAAGCCTCCGGCCAGAGTCGCCTCACCGGCGACGTACTGCTGGTCGAGGACGCCCTTCATGCCGAGCATGGTGCGGGTGAGCAGGTCGCCGCTGATCGCGGCACCGCCCTTGGACACGGTCAGCCACAGGAGGGAGATGAGGGGGACGCATGCGAGGACGAACGTCGAGGTGACGATGGTGGTCGCGATCCGGTCGACGGCCTTGCGGCGGCCTTCGTAGGACGCGGAGATCGCGAAGACGGCGATCGCGTTGATGGCGCCGGCGAGAACGGCGGCGACGGGGATGTTGAAGCCGCCGAATGCGATGAAGCTGATGACGATCGCCACGATGATCGACGCGACGGCGACGATCCACGGGGTGGCCTTCGGCAGCTGTTTGGAGGTCAGCTTCGCCGGTTTCGAGGCAGCCGCCTCGGTGGTGGTGTTCATGGTGGTCATTGGTCTCAACTTCCCTTCACCGAGGTGCGGGCGACGATCGCGCGAGCTCCCATGTTCACCAGCAGGGTGATGACGAAGAGCACGAGGCCGACCGAGATGAGCTCGGACAGACGCAGTCCCGCGGCCTCGGGGAAGTTCTGCGCGATCTCGGATGCGATGGTCTGGTTGCCGCTGACGACGAGCGAAGCGGTGAGGACGCCGGGCGAGAGGATCATGGCCACGGCCATGGTCTCACCGAGTGCGCGTCCGAGGCCGAGCATCGTGGCCGAGACGATTCCGGACTTGCCGAAGGGCAGCACGGCCATGCGGATCATCTCCCAGCGGGTGGCGCCGAGCGCCAATGCCGCCTCTTCCTGCAGGCGCGGGGTCTGGAGGAAGATCTCGCGGGTCAGGGAGGTGATGATCGGCAGGATCATGATCGAGAGCACGAGGGAGGCGGTGAGCAGGGTGCGGCCGGTCTGCGACACGGATCCGTCTGCTGCCGGAGCGAAGATCGGAATCCAGCCGAACCACTTCGACAGCCACAGGTAGAAGCCGGTGAGGTTGCCGGCCAGCGCGATGCCCCACAGACCGTAGACGACAGAGGGGATGGCTGCGAGCAGGTCGATGACGTACCCGAGCACGGGTGCGAGCCTGCGCGGTGCCATATGCGTGGTGAACAGTGCGATGCCCAGCGAGAATGGGGTCGCGACGATGAGCGCGATGGCTGCGGAGATGAGCGTGCCGATGACCAGCGGCCAGACATAGGAGAAGAAGCCCTTGCCGCCGGTGATCTGGGAGGGATCGCTGATCTGGGCGGCGATGGTGTCCGACGACTGCGCGAGAAGGAACAGGGCGACTCCGGCGAGGATCACAAGGATCAGAATGCCGGCGATGAGTGTGGCGGCGGAGAAGATGCGGTCGCCGGGACGGACGACTGCCTTCTGCTGCCGAGACGCGGGACTGCTGCTCTGCGGCTGAGTTCCGGTCTCTGATGGGGAGCCGGGCCCTGTGGGGCCTGGCTCAGTTGTCTCTGTGCTGATCGGCACAAGTACTCCTCGTGTGACTTGTGGTGAAACCGGTGCGGTTCCACAGGCGCGGAAAAGCGGCGCAGGGGTTCTGCGCCGCTCCCGACTGGCTATTTCTCCAGGTCAGAGGCTGAAATCAGCCTTCAACCTTGATCGAGTCGATGACTTCTTCGATCTGCTTGCGCAGGTCGTCCGACAGGGGTGCGGACCCGGCGGAATCGGCTGCGGACTTCTGTCCCTCTTCCGAGACCACGAACTTCTCCCAGGCCTTGACCATGTCCACGGTCTCTTGGTCCTTGTAGGACGAGCAGACGAGGTGGTAGGAGACGAGCACGATCGGGTAGGCACCGGACTCGGTGGTGTCGCGGGCCAGATCGAAGGCGAGGTCGCCTTCGCTGCGGCCTTCGACCCTCTCGGAGGCGTCGACGACCTTGGTCGCGGCTTCCGGGGAGAGCTCGACGAATTCGTCGCCGACCTTGACCTTGGCGGTGGAGAGCTCGCCGACGGCCGAGGCATCCGCGTAGCCGATGGCTCCGTCGGTGTCGGAGACGGTCTGGATGACACCGTCGGTGCCCTGCGCAGCCTCGCCGCCGTACTCCTTCGGGAAGTTGCCGTCGACCTCGGCGTCCCAGTCCTTCTCGGCGGTGGCCTTGAGGTACTCGGCGAAGTTCTCCGTGGTGCCCGAATCATCGGCACGGTGAACGGCGGTGATCTTGAGATCCGGCAGGTCGGCATCCGGGTTGTCGGCCTTGATGGCCTTGTCGTTCCAGTTGGTGATGTCGCCCTTGAAGATCTTCGCCATCGTCTCGGGCGAGAGGTTGAGCTCGTCGACGCCCTCGACGTTGAAGGTCACGGCGATGGGGGAGATGTAGACGGGGAACTCGTAGGCTCCCTCGGCGCCGCAGGCTTCCTCTCCGGCCTTGACCTCGTCGTCGTCGAGGTGGGCATCGGAGCCGGCGAACTGTGCGTTGCCGGCGAGGAACTGTTCACGGCCGGCGCCCGAGCCGTCGGGGGAGTAGTTGACGGTCACACCGGAGTTCTGCGAGGTGAAGTCCGCGGTCCAGGCATCCATGGCCGCCTTCTGCGAGGAGGCGCCGATGCCGGTCAGGGTGCCCTGCAGGTCGCTGCTGCCGCCGGAGGCCTCTTCGCCGGTAGCGGACTGGCCGCCGCAAGCCGAGAGGGTGATGGCGCCGACCGCGAGGATCGCAGCGGAGGGGGCGAGATGCTTCATCTTCACGAAGATGCCTTTCATGTTTGTGGACACAGCTCGAGAGTTCTCGATTGCTCGTGCTCCACGCTAAAGATCAGTCGTGAAGTGCAAGGAGTTGGAACATGAATGGAAGGTGAATGAGCGGCGAAGGGTTGGAGCCGTCGTGAGTGCTCGATCACAGATCTCGTCGGTTTCATGAAAGGATCGTTGTCGGGACCGGCATTCCCGCGCCGAGGCGGCCCGCCCGGTGTGCGCACAGAATCGCTAAGGCAGGGCCCGCGTGGCCCACGCACAAAGTCGCCGAGGCTGCCCGCCCAGTACCCGTGCACGTTCTGAGGTTCGTCGATCCCTTGCCCCGGTCCGACCTGTGTCCCTACGGTCGCTGCCATGAAGGAACAGAATCGATACGTCCTCGGCGAGTCCGAGAGCGAACACTCCCGACTGCGCGACCAGTCGGTCGTGCTCGACCCATTGACCAGACAGCTGCACATCGAAGCGGGAATCACTGCGGGCATGAGCGTCCTCGACATCGGCACCGGTGCCGGACACGTTGCCGCCATCGCCGCCGATCTCGTCGGTCCCCACGGACAGGTGCTCGCCGTCGACCGTAATCCCGAAGCACTCGACGGGGCCCGCGACCGGCTGGGACATCGGCAAGAGATCGAATTCGCCGAGGCGGACCTCGACTCCCTCGACCTCGACCGGCAGTTCGATGCGATCGTCGGCAGGGCCGTGCTCATGCATCTCGGCAACCCCGTCGAAGCGTTGGAGCGACTCGGACGCCACCTGTGTCCAGGAGGTCTGCTGGTCATGCACGAGTTCGACGTCACCCAGGAGTGGGCGAGCGTGGACACGCCGCTGGCGAGACGAGTGAGAGAACTGATTCTGCAGGCGTTCGAGGCTGTCGGGATCCACGGCAGGATGGGACGGGACCTCTTCGCCGCATACCGTTCCGCCGGTCTGCCCGACCCGCACCTGAGCTTGAGCGCACCGTTGGGCGGCGGAGAAGAGGCGCCCAGCTTCGGCTGGGTGAACGCCCTGGCCGGACTGCTGCCCCATCTCGAACAGCAGGGGATCGTGAGCGCCGACGAGATCGGAATCGACTCGCTCACGCAGCGCCTGACCGACGAGCTGGATGCCGAGGACGCCACCCTCCTCGGGCCGCTGTTGTACGGCGCGTACTGCACAGTCGACTGAGCGCTCTGATCAGCTGTCGATGGGGCGGACGCGTTCGATCTCGACGATGCGCGGCACCGGTCCGGGGCGCACATAGGCGATGAGGACCTCGCCGGGTTTGAGGTACGGATCGTCCTTCGGCAGCTTCGCCTGGACACGTTTCGGGGAATGGGCGGCGTAGACGGAGAAGATCGTCGGCAGCACCGGCCGGTGCGTGCAGTAGATGATCGGTTTGCCCTTTGCCAGCAGCTTCTCGATATAGCGGACGGTCTTGTCCGGATTCGCAGCGGTCGCCTTCTCGCTGAGCGTCGACACCTTCTTGATCGATTTTCCCGTCGCCGCGGACAGCGGGGTCAGCGTCGCCATGCACCGCTTCCACGGACTCGAGGCGAGCTTGCGGACACCCCAGGCCCCCAACAGACCGGTCAGCGCCATGGCTTGCCTGGTGCCGAGTTTGAGCAGCGGACGCACGTGCTCGGTCTCGTACCATTTCGCACGCGGGAACGCCTTCCCATGGCGGACGAGGATGAGCGGCCACGCCCGCAGCGCGTCCGTCTCAGCGAACTTCTCCAAAGCGTCGAGCTGCTCCCGATCCGAGTACGACGTCAGCTTCGCCCGCGCCTTGTCGACCGGGAACCACGCGGCAGTGTCGACCTCCCGAGCGTTCAGCGGGGCGAAGCCAGCCTCGTCCTTGACTTCGGCCGACCAGTAGAAGACCTTCTTCTGTGTGTTCCTGCCGACCGTGTATTCGGCGGAGGGCAGAGGAATGCCGAGGTGGGTGTCGAACCCCGTCTCCTCCTTGACCTCGCGGATCGCGGCCTCCGGCAGGGTCTCTCCCGGATCGACCTTGCCTTTGGGCCATGACCAGTCGTTGTACTTAGGGCGGTGGATGAGCGCCACCTCGAGTCCTTTCGGGCCCTGCCTCCAGCACACGGCCCCGGCAGCAAGGACATCGGCGCTCACGCGCGATGACGCCTGTGCCGAAGAGACCTCGGACGGGCTCACGCCTCATCCCCGATTCGCCGGCGTATCCGGTGCCGACGGATGAGCTCCGTCTGATAGTCGCTAAGGAGGTTGCCCTCGTCGTCGTGGGTCCGCCGTGTCCATCGGCCGTCGCCGGCCAGGTCGAACGCCGAGGTGGTCGGGGCGAAGGCGAGATCGAAGAGTGCGATGATCTCCGCCCGGTGACCGTCGTCGACGATCTGCACGAGTGCTTCGACCCGTCGGTCGAGGTTGCGGTGCATCATATCGGCCGAACCGATGTAGACGATCGGGTCGCCGCCGTTGCCGAAGACGAAGGCGCGGGAGTGTTCGAGGAAGCGTCCGAGCACGGAACGCACGGTGATGTTCTCGCTCAGTCCTTCGATGCCCGGGCGCAGGGCGCAGATGCCGCGGACGAAGACTTCGACGGTGACCCCGGCCTGCGACGCCCGGTAGAGGGCATCGATGACGGCCTCGTCGACGATCGAGTTGACCTTGATCCGCACCTGTCCCTGCCCGCCGGACTGTGCGATCGCGATCTCGGATTCGATGAGGTCGATGAGTCCGGTGCGCACATTGCTGGGGGCGACGAGGAACCGGGAGTATTCGGACTTGGGTGCGTAGCCGGAGAGCTGGTTGAACAGCTTCGTCAGATCATCCGCCACGCCCCGATCGCGAGTCAGCAGTCCGAAGTCCTCATAGCCGCGCGCGGTCTTCGGGTGGTAGTTGCCGGTGCCGACGTGGCAGTACCGGGCCAGCCCGTCGGCCTCCTGGCGGACGACGAGGGAGAGCTTCGCATGAGTTTTGAGCCCGACGATTCCGTAGACGACGTGGACTCCTGCGCGCTCCAGCTTGCGGGCCCACGTGATGTTGGCCTCCTCATCGAACCGAGCCTTGATCTCGACGACGGCGAGTACCTGGATTCCGGACTGCGCGGCATCGACGAGGGCATCGATGATCGGCGAATCTCCGGAGGTGCGGTAGAGCGTCTGCTTGATCGCCAGGACGTTCTTGTCCGACGCGGCCTGCTCGAGGAAGGCCTGCACACTCGTGGAGAACGAATCGTAGGGGTGATGCAGCAGGATGTCCCGGCTGGCGACGGCGTCGAAGACGTCGACCTGGTCGCTGGACTCCCGCAGCGACAGGTCCTTGTTCATCTGCGGGACCATCTTCGGATAGTGCAGGTCATCGCGCGGCACATCGGCGATATCGGACATGCCCGACAGGTCCAAGGGGCTGGGCAGGTGGTAGATCTCCGAATCGTGGATGCCCAATTCGTCCTTGAGCATCTGGAGGACCCGGGGGTGGATGTTCTCCGTGATCTCCATCCGCACGGCAGGACCGAAGCGCCTGCGCAGAAGCTCCTTCTCCAGCGCCTTGAGCAGGTTCTCCGCATCGTCCTCCTCGACCTCGAGGTCCTCGTTGCGGGTCACGCGGAACGTCGAATGGTGGACGATCTCCATGCCGTCGAAGAGGGTGCCGAGGTGTTCGGCGATGATGTCCTCGAGGGCGACGAAGCGGGCGGGGACGTCGCGTCCGGCGGGTCGGTCGGTCGCCTCGGCGACGTTGAAGAACCGGGGCAGACGCGGGGGAACCTTGACGCGGGCGAAGAACTCCTTGCCCGTCTCCGGCGCGCGCAGGAGCACACCGAGGTTGAGCGAGAGGCCCGAGATATAGGGGAACGGGTGGGCCGGGTCGACGGCCAGCGGGGTGAGGACGGGATAGACGTGGCCGAAGAAGAATTCGTCGACGCGGTGCCGCTCATCCTCGGTGAGGTCTTCGACCTGGACCTTCGTGATCGATTCCGCGTCGAGGCGGGGCCCGATATCGTCTTTGAGCAGGGCGGCGTGCCGGCTCATCAGTTCGAATGCGCGCACTCCGATATCGTGCATGACCTGCGCGGGCATGCGGCCGGTGACGCTGGGCACGGCCAGTCCGGTGTTGATGCGGCGTTTGAGGCCGGCGACGCGGACCATGAAGAACTCGTCGAGGTTGGTCGCGAAGATCGAGAGGAACCGGACGCGTTCGAGCAGCGGGATCTCCGGATCCGAGGCGAGGTCGAGGACGCGTTCGTTGAAGGCCAGCCAGCTGAGTTCGCGATCGAGGAAACGATCTGCCGGTTCGGGCAGACCCAGTTCCCTGCCCGAGGCTGCGATGTCGTACAACGCTCTACTCCTTCTCGTTCGGCGCGGTGCCGGAATCGGTGCCGGTGGACTCCGCGGAGGCCGGTGCATAGGCCACGTGCGCGACCGCGACATGGAATCCCAGTCGCTCGTACAAGCCTAGCGCCGGGGCGTTGTCCGATTCGACGTAGAGTTCGATCGTCTCGGCTCCGGCGGCCACCATCCGTCGCATACCCTCGACCGTCAGCGCCTTGCCCACGCCCTTGGCGTGAATGCGCGGATCGACCCCGACCACATAGACCTCGCCGAGGCGGCCCTCGGTCTCCGTATCCGTGATCTTCGTCTGGTGAAATCCGATCACCTCACCGTCGCGGGCGGCGATGATGAAGGTGTCGGGTTCGAAGTCCGCGGCGGTGACGACGGCGTCGATATCGGCGCGGGTCTGGCCGCCCTGTTCGGGATGCCAGTCGAATGCGGAGTTGTTCACCGACAACCAGCCGTCCTCGTCGCCGGGAGCGAAGGAGCGGATCTCGACTCCCTCTGGACTCTGGGTCTCGGGCAGGGCGTCGAGGCTCAGTCCGGTGTCGGTGCGCATCTGATAGAGCACCCGGTCACGGCCGAGCCCGTGCTTCTGCGCGAGGTGCTTGGCCGCTGGATGGTCACCGTGCGACCAGCACCAGGCGTCGGGTTCTTCGTCGAGGATCGTCGCCAGCAGCCGCTCGCCGAGGCCCTGGCCGCGGTGGTCGGGGGCGATGAGGAATTCGGCGGCGTGACGATCGCCCTGCAGGGCGCGGATTCCGAAGCCGATGAGGTCGCCGGCGCCGTTACCGGAGTTGTCGCGAGTGTCGTCGCCGGCATAGATGCGCCACACGCTCGAGGCGGTCTGTGCTTCGTGGGCGGTGTCCTCACCGGTGGCGATGGCCATGAGTCCGCCGGAGATCTCGGGAGCGCCATCGGGCGCCGCCACATCGTCGAGGAATTTGAGCTCATCCTCGGTGAGGGTGTCGATCGGTGTGGAGGCGATTGCCCCGCTGGCCTGGATTCTCATGCCGTCACGTCCTCTGAATCTGTGTCCGTGACGCTGTCGGCGCTGAAGCGGTAGCCGACGTTGCGCACGGTGTGGATGGCGTTCTCAAGGTCTTTGCCGAGTTTCGCACGGAGGCGGCGAACATGCACGTCAACGGTGCGGGTACCGCCGAAGTAGTCGTCGCCCCACACGGCGAGCAGGATCTCGTCGCGGGTGAAGACGCGTTCGGGATGCATCGCGAAGAATTTCAGCAGGGCGAACTCTCGGTAGGTGAGGTCGAGGCTGCGGCCGCCGAGCTCGGCGGTGAACGCGGTCTCGTCGATGCGCAGGTCGCCGGTGACGACGACCATCGGTTCGCCGTCGGCATTCCAGAGTCCATCACCCGCAGCGCCTGGGCGGCCGGACTCTCCGTATCCGCTGCCCCGGCCGGCGGGACCGCGGCCGGTGCGCACCGGTCCCCAGCCTCCAGCGCTGCCGTTCGCGCCGAGGCGGCCGGATCCGGAATGCGTCCCACCGGGGAATCCGCCGGAGTGGGTGGATGAAGAGGCGACGTAACGGTCACGGGCCACGCGCAGCCGCGCTTCCACCTCGGCGGGCCGGCCGTGGTGAGGATGAGGTCGGCGACGTTCCATTTCGCCGAGGCCGTCGCCAGCCCGCCTTCGCCGAGAACGACGATGACGGGGGCGGTGATCCGCGCCTCGGCGAGGAGTTCGGAGATCCGCGGGGCCAGGGACAGATCGAGGCAAGCGTCGGCGATGACGACATCGACCGCGGCGGATTCGGCCCGGCGGCTGGGCAGGTCCTCGGCCGCGCAGCGGTCGATCCGATGGCCGAGGTACTGCAGGGATTCGGGGGCGAGCGGAGCGTCGAGCCTGGCCATGGGGCAGATGTGCAGAACCCGCATGTGCTGCATCCACCTCCTCGGTGCCCGTCGTCTAGGGAAGCTCGGTGCCCGTCGTCTAGGGAAGATTATAGCGAGGCGACGGGGACGGCACCGACGCGCGACCACGGGGTGGTTACCGTGGGTGTCGCCGGATAAGGCACGATAGTGCTGTGATCAGATGGATTCGAGTAGCCGTCGCCTTGGTGCTGGTGTTGGCCCTGAGTGCCTCCGTGTACTGGGGGTATACGCTGTTCCTGCTGGCGACCGGGCTCATCGTCCTCGGCGTCGCCTATGGATGGCCGCGCCTGACGGACTCGCCGCAGCCGCGGGCGACCTCGATCATGCTCGCCCTCTTCGGAGTCGGCGGACTCTACGCCGCCTGGCAGGATTCCACGGCTCCCTACCTCGACTGGTTGCCCGTGCTGGCCGGCCTGGGTCTGCTGTGGACCTTCGTGCAGAACCTCACGCGCGGAATCGGCGCCTCCTATGCGGTGGCGAACGTGTCCGCTCAGGTCTCCGGTCTCGTCATCGTCCTGTCCGCGAGCACCTGGGTCGCGGCGATCACGGTCCCCGGTGACAAGGAGGCCATCGTCATCGGCCTCGCCTCGCTCATCGTGGCGCAGTGCATGACCGCGCTGCCGTGGCCGGCGATCTACACCTCGCCGTTGGCCATCGCCATGTCCACGGCCGTGGCGGGGATCCTGTCGGTGCTCGTGTTCGCCTCGGCGATCTCCCTGGCCACTGCGCTCGTCCTCGGTGTGGTCATGGGTCTGCTCGTGGCGGCGGTCGATCGGATGCTCGGGCTCGTAGCGTATGCGAAGTTCCAGGCCGCGAATCTCGAAGCCTCGCAGAACATCGAGGTGAAGAAGAACGTCGAGAAGGCGCGCAGCTTCGCCGTCCAGCTTGCCCTCGGTGCCGCTCCGATCGCACTCGGCGGAGTCGTCGTCTACGCTCTCGAACGCCTCGCCTCCTGATCTGGGCGGCGGCGCTGTTCCGCGGCCCTGGGCTGGATGCACATCACTTTGTCAGGAACTGTAGACTGGGAGCATGGAAAATCTTGTTGCTCTCGAAATCGTCTTCACCAGCCTCGTCGGCGTTGCCGCTCTCGGTGCCCTGGGTGTGGGGATCAAGGTCGTCACGGCGCTGTTCAAAGACAACCGCTGATCCCTTATGGTGATCGAACTCGATGCCTCGGTCCATCCCGAGCTCGTCCCGCTGTCCTGGCTGATCGGGTCGTGGGAAGGCGTCGGTGTCGTCGGCTATGCGGACACTCCTGAGAAGCAGTTCGGCCAGCGCATCGACTTCGTCGCCCATGAGGGCACGCCCTTCCTGCAGTACACCGCGCATGCGTGGCTGCTCAGCGAATCCGGTGAACTCGAGTCGACTCTGACTCTCGAGACCGGAATCTGGCAGCTCGTGCGGCAGCACGACGACGGCGACGTCGGCCCGGGGATGATGGTGCCGACCGAACCGCAGAGCTTCACCTCGGCCGCCGCGGTCGAGGCCCTGCGCACGAACGATGACGCCTTCGAGATCGAAGCCGAGATCGTTCACCCGCACGGAGTCATGGAACTCTACGCCGGTACGGTCAAGGGCCCGCGCATCGACCTGGCCACCGACGTCGTGGCCCGGACCAAGACCGCGAAGGAATACACCGCCTCGAGGCGGATGTACGGCCTCGTCGGCGGCGAACTCATGTGGGCCTGGGACATGGCAGCCATGGGCCACGAACTCGCCTCACACTCCTCTGCCAGATTGAAGAAGCTGTCTTAAGATGACTGATCCAGTGTCGCCGAATTCTGAAACCTCCGATTCGCCGTCGCCGGAGAACACCCCCGCCGAGGCGGTCCGACGTTCGTCGCTGGCGCGCGGACTGAGCTCGACCGCGGTGCTCGGGGCCGGCGACCTCGCCGAGACGCCTATCCACTACGGAGCCTCCCTGCGTGAGCAGCGGGTGCTCGCGGAGAAGGACGGTCTCGTCGACCTCGCCCACCTCCGCGTGCTGCGTCTGAACGGACCCGACCGTCTGACCTGGCTGAACTCGATCACCACGCAGAAGATCGACAACCTGGCGCCGGGTGTGTCCACCGAAACCCTCGTGCTCGACCCGAACGGTCGCATCGAGGGCTGGCTCAGGCTCGTCGACGACGGTGAGGCCCTGTGGGCGATCAGCGATCTCGACACCGACGCAACCCTGGACTTCCTGCGCAAGATGGTCTTCATGATGCGTGTTGAGATCGAGGACCTCAGCGACGACTACCAGTGCTTCGGCGCCATCACCTCACTGCCGGAAGCTCTGCCCGTCACCCGGACCTGGTCCGACCCATGGCCGCATATCGGCAGCGGTTCGGCCTCCTATGCGCAGATCGACATCGGCAAGGACGTCGCCGGCACCGACCACCCCGGGCTCGAGACTCCGTTCGTCATCGGCATCGTCAAGCGCTCCGACCTGCAGGGACTGTCTGCGAACAGCTTCGACATGGCCGGCTTCGACGCTTGGGAGGCGCTGCGAATCGCCGCGTGGCGGCCGGGCCGGAACGAGATCGACCACAAAGCCCTCGTCGGCGAACTCGACCTGCTGCGCACGGCCGTGCACCTGGCCAAGGGCTGCTACCGGGGTCAGGAAGCGGTGGCCCGCGTTCACAATCTCGGTCAGCCGCCTCGGCGATTGACCTTCGTTCATCTCGACGGGTCCGGGCATATCGCCCCGGATCCCGGCACCGAGGCGCTCGCCGAGGTCCGCGGGTCCGAACGATCCGTGGGTACTCTGACCTCGGTGACCGTGCACTGGGAGCTCGGACCGATCGGTCTGGCCGTGGTCAAGCGGAACCTGGCCCCCGAGGCGCAGCTGAGCTTCGAAATCGGCGACGGCGAACGCGTCATCGGTGCTCAGGAGACGATCGTCGTGCCGATGCGCGAACACGAGCGCGTGCTTCCGGCACACAACAAGGACGTCGACGCCCGCAGCCAGAACCGCTGATTCCAGGCGCGCGACCGCAGTTCAAGGTGAGTGCCGGGCGCGGTTCGAAACGAGGAATCGAGGGCCGATTTCCGCGGCCCGAGACGAGGAATCTGAGGTCGCGGAACGGCAACGGATTCCGTACCCGATCGGTGCCGAATCAACGGGTTCGTCTCGCAGCGGAGAGCGGTTGTGCTCAGCCCTCGGACGGCAAGTGACAAAACCGTCGTTTGCCCCTATTGTTCCCCCTATGACAGCTTTGGAGATTGGCGGCGAAGCTCTGCCGCAGGAACGTAAGATCGTCACCGAGATTCCGGGACCGAAGTCCCGTGAGATCGAGGAACGTCGCAAGTCAGCAGTGGCGACCGGTGTCGGCTCGAGCCTGCCCGCCTACGTGGTGGCGGCCGGCGGCGGCATCCTCAAGGACGCCGACGGCAACCAGCTCATCGACCTCGGATCGGGAATCGCCGTGACCACGGCCGGCAACTCGAACCCTCGCGTGGTCGAGGCCGCGAAGGCCCAGCTCGAGGCCTTCACCCACACCTGCTTCATGGTCAACCCGTACGAGAGCTACGTCGAGGTCGCCGAAGCTCTCAACCGTCTGACCCCCGGTGATCACGAGAAGCGCACCGTGCTGCTCAACTCCGGTGCCGAGGCTGTCGAGAACGCCGTGAAGATCGCTCGCGCCCACACCGGCCGCGATGCCGTCGTCGTCTTCGACCACGCCTACCACGGCCGGACGAACCTGACCATGGCGATGACCGCGAAGGCCGCCCCCTACAAGGCCGGCTTCGGTCCCTTTGCCGGTGAGGTCTACCGTGCACCCATGTCCTACCCGTACCGCGACAACGACGCGGCCGGCACGAAGATCAGCGGTGAGGACGCGGCCAAGCGCGTCATCACGATGATCGAGAAGCAGATCGGCTCCGAGTACGTCGCCGCGATCGTCATCGAACCCATCCAGGGTGAGGGCGGCTTCATCGTCCCGGCCGAGGGCTTCCTGCCCACGCTCGTCGACTACGCCCGTGAAAAGGGCATCGTCTTCGTCGCCGATGAGGTGCAGGCCGGATTCGCGCGCACCGGCAAGATGTTCGCCTCCGAGTGGGAGGGCATCGTGCCCGACCTCATCACCACGGCCAAGGGCATCGCCGGCGGTCTGCCGCTGTCGGCCGTGACCGGTCGCGCGGACATCATGGACTCGGTCGGACCGGGTCGCCTCGGCGGAACCTACGGCGGCAACCCCACGGCCTGTGCCGCTGCCCTCGGTGCGATCGCCGCGTACGAAGAGGACGGACTGGCCGATCGGGCCGGGCACATCGGCGAGATCCTCGTCGACCGTCTGACGAAGCTGCAGTCGAAGTACCCCGAGGTCGGCGACATCCGCGGACGCGGAGCCATGATCGCCGCCGAGTTCGTCGAGCACGACTCGATCGAGCCGAACGCGGACCTGGTCAAGAAGGTCGCGGACTACTGTGCGAAGAACGGCGTCCTCGTGCTCGTCACGGGAACCTTCGGCAACATCCTGCGCTTCCTGCCGCCTCTGACGATCTCCGACGAGCTCCTCCACGACGCCTTCGACGCTCATCGAGGCCGGCCTCGCCGAACTCCTCGGGCTGACCCAAACCCCAATTACTACCTGACGGCGGCCCAGCAACCTCGCGCGAGGTTGCTG